>JALSZZ010000136.1 GCA_027075825.1 Mariprofundaceae bacterium
GCAGGCGTTCCGGGGCAACATACAGCAGATCCAGTTCTCCCGACTCAAAACGACTGAGTACTTCACGCGATTCAGCGGATTTTAACGATGAATTGTAATAAGCAGCATTCACGCCACAGCGCACCAGCGCATCCACCTGATCTTTCATCAGCGAGATCAGCGGCGATACGACAATACCCGTGCCTTCACGCATAATTGACGGAATCTGATAGCACAGCGATTTACCGCCGCCTGTCGGCATCAGGACGAAGGCATCCTTGCCATCAAGTTGAGCGCAGATGATCTCTTCCTGCATGGGGCGGAAGGCATCATAGCCAAATGATTCTTTGAGCACCTTGCGGGCTTGTTCTTTCACTTTTTTCGTAGCCATAATTAATATGGTAGTCAGAAAGGAAAGGCTGTCAACACAGCCGCTCTGCGAGGGCGAGACCAAAAGTGTGAGATGTTTGCACTGAATACTAAAAACAAGGTGGTTCGGGGCCAGAGGCCCCTCCTACAGGGGGACACACGCACCGCAGAAGCGTCCGTCACACCCCGCACCACGATGGATGCCGAATGTAGGAGCGGTCTCCAGACCGCGAACCGCATCCGTTCACCATTTTCCAAGGGTTCGGGGCCAGAGGCCCCTCCTACAGGGGGACATACGCACCGCAGAAGCGCCCGTCACGCCGCGAACCACGATGGATTCCGAATGCAGGAGCGGTCTCCAGACCGCGAACTCCATCCGACCGCCATCTTCCAACGATTCGGGGCCAGAGGCCCCTCCTGCAGGGATAATCACATGCACCGCAAGCATAAAAAGCACTTGAATTGCTGGCAGACCATACCTATAAATATAGTGCGCCGGGAGGAAGGCCCGGTGGTGAAATTATCGCACAAAGGAGGTCATTATGAGTATTGCACGCTGGAATCCATGGAGCGAACTCGAAAGCATGAACCAGCGTATCAGCCGCCTGCTGGATCAGACACAGGGCAGACTCGCCACTGAGGAGGATAGCTGGGTTCCCTCAGTGGACATCAGGGAAACGGATGACGCGCTGCTCGTGCAGGCTGAACTTCCCGGTATCGACAAAAAGGATGTACGTCTGGAGGTGAAGGATGGCATCCTGACGCTCTCCGGCGAACGTCGTTATGAAAAGACGGTTGAGGATGAGAATGTGCATCGTGTAGAGCGGGCTTATGGCAAGTTTTCCCGCAGTTTCTCCCTGCCCAACAATGTTGATACCAATGCCGTTGAGGCCAGCATGAAGGATGGTGTGCTGAGCGTTCGCCTGCCCAAGGCTGAGACAGCCAAACCGAAAGCCATTAGCATCGATTGAGTATAACGACTTTTCAGCCGTTATCTCCCGAAGGGGCCGCTTCAGCGGCTCCTTCGTTTTTTGATCACCAACTAAAACAAACGCACTGAAAGGCCGTATGACCGAAGTTGTTCAACCGTGTGCTGTATAAGCGCCTCGGGAAGCGGCGACAAAAACTTTGCAAGCGGCTGTTGCGATGGACGTGCCAGGCCGTAAATCAACACGCCACGCAGCGGGATATGCTCGCGCTGAATGCGTTTGAGTAATTGCAGCCAACTGGCGAGTCGCTCTTCGGTATGATAGCGTTGGTCGGCAAACAAACAGCTTTGAATCCATAACGGGCAGCAATCGGCCGCCTGTTGCAGACGGCTGATCACTTGTGCAGGCGACATGCGCACGCCATTGATACGCTGCATATCATCAGGGCATCCGGCATCAATTTTGAACCACACCTCGCCATGATGGGCGGCCATGTGCCGCAAGCCTGCCTGCACATGGAGCTTGCCAGCATAAGAACCATTGGTGATCAGACGCAACGGCAATGGCGACGTTAGCATCTGCTGACTCACTGTTGTCACTGCTTCCACTACGGCCGCAAATTGCGGGCTGCTGGTGGGTTCGCCATCACCGGAAATGGCAATATCGCAGAGGCGACGCTGACCTTCCGGCACCCGTTGCGACATGAAATCGCCATATAACACGGCCTGCAACAACTCTTGCAGTTCCTGCCTGAGCAGTGCAATATCAATCACCGGCGCATGACCGCGTTGCAAACCCGGCACCTGACAATACACGCACTGCCAGTTACAGCGGCGGTTGGGGTTAAGGTTAATGCCAATGGATACCCCGCCAGCCCGCCGTGATACCACCGGATACACATAGCGCATTCTTGCACTGTTGCGGTCATGATCGCTGACTGAAAGCAGTGTTGTCTTCGCCATCAGTCCAGCAGGAAGGCTACGGCAGCGGCAAGGTCAGGGTAAACCTCAAGACCGGGGTACAAGGCGCGCGCTTCTTTGGCAACCGCTGTTGCGTCTGTATAGCCGCTTTCCACCAGGATCGGGCGAACACCGGCAGCCAGCGCCGCCTGCACATCCCGCAGCGAATCGCCAATCATCATGGCTTGTTCAGGCTGCACGCGGCATGCATGCAGGGCCTGTTTTACCAGTCCCGGCCTGGGTTTGCGACAATCACAGTTTGCCGCTGGCGCATGCGGGCAATAAGCTGTGTGCTGAAGGGCACCACCGGCACTGCTTATTGCCCGCAGCATTTTATCATGAATGGCCGTAAAGGTTGCCGCATCCAGCATGCCGCGCCCACGCGCTGACTGGTTGCTGACCACGGCGACGGCTATGCCAGCCTGATGCAGACGTGCTATGGCCTCAAGACTGCCAGGAATCGGCTGCCATTGCTCAGGGGTGAGAATATAATCGGGAGAATCGGCATTGATCACGCCGTCACGGTCAAGCAAAACCGCTTGCGGCATGGAAGTGTTGTTCTGCGGGTTGGTGTGTTTTGTGGTGTGAATAGCGCGTTCCTCTGTTGTGTTTCTTTCAGTCGATGGCTTGTGTCGTCAGCGTATGCAGGCCCATACAGCCCCAGCGCATGCACTGTGGACACTGCCAGCGCAATTCAGCGATGCGTACCCCGCAATACTGACAGCTAAAACGCTTTAAGGATTGTCGCCAGTTTTGCGCATGCTGCTGCAGGGACTCGTCAGAGCCAAAAATCGCTGTCAGGCGCAATGCCTCACTGAGATTGGACGGCTGCCATGCCAGTTGTTCGCGTAATTGTGTTGCAGCGACAAGTCCTTGATGTTCGGCACACAATTCCAGCCAGCTTAAGGCCAGTTCGCTTTGCCGGGTCAGCGTCCATTGTTCCAGGAAAAAGCCTTTCTGTTTGTCCGCCAGTTCCGGTAACAGCAGAAATAGCCATTCGGGTAATTGTCTGGCCATGCTTTCCAGCGCTGCTGCGAGTTCCTGTTGCTGTTCGCACAAGCGAATATTCAACAAATGAGCATGCACACAACAGCTATCCCTGTGTAATGCTTCGCTCTGCCATGCTCTTGCCTGTTCCATCTGTTGTGCCTGAAGTGCTTCTTCAGCCATGGCTGCCAGCAGATAGGCGTGGTGGAGTGATGCCGGTTGCTGGCTTAAGCGGGAAATGCGCTGCAACAAATCAATGGCTTGTTGCCATTCATGGCTTTGTTCATGGATACTCAGCAAGCCTTGCAAGGAAGGCAGATGGTCACTGCGCACCTCAAGCACTTTGTGGTAGTGGCGGATGGCACGATCAAGCAGACCGCCTTTATGAAAATCGGTGGCCAGGGCAAACTGCGCCTGTACATACAATTCAGGATCAACATTGGGGCGCGCCAGAATATTCTGATGAATGCGTACCGCCCGGCCAAATTCACCTCTGCTGCGGAACATTTCGCCAAGAAACATATAGACTTCGGTGGTTTCTGAACGCAGCCGGGCAACTTTTACGACTTCCTGCAAAGCCAGATCCGGCTCGTCAGCCAGCATGAAATTCAGGCCTTTAAGCAGTGGCTGAATACGCTCATCTTCCTGTTGCTGGTGGTTTTCATCATTTTTTTCCAGCTGATACCAATAAAGAACTGACAGCACGACCAGTACGGCAAGCAGCACGGAAATCAGCAATGAAATCAAAGATCGTCCTGTAGCGGCATGGTGCGGAGATTATCGAGTTCCTGCTGCAAACATGCATTTTCCCGGCGTAAGCGGGCAATCTCACGTTTGTGTTTGTGACGGGAAAAACTCAGCGCGATGACACCGCCGACAAAGCCGACGGCAAAAGCGACAAACACAGGGATGTAAAGCGGCATCGGGGAAGAGTTAAAAGAGAGAAAGTGAAGCTCAACCTGCTGACGATTGCCCAGCGAAAAAAAGACAGCCAGTACGCTCAGCAGCAACACCAGCAAAAGGTTGCTGATATTGCTGCCAAGCCTTGTCGCAGGCTTTGCAGGCACCTCAGGCCGCATTGCAGAGGAATGCCCTTCAGGCATCTACGCGTTCGCGCATTTCCTTGCCCGGTTTGAAATGAGGCATGTGTTTTGCCGGCACCATCACGGTTTCGCCGGTTTTCGGGTTCCGGCCACGCCGCGCCCGCCGCGCCTTGGTTGAAAAACTGCCAAAACCGCGCAGTTCAACGCGCCTGCCTTTGGCCAGCTCGGCAATAATGGCCTCAAGTACTGTGTTGACGACTACATCAATTTCTTCCTGCTCGAAACCGTGATGTTTATCAGTCAAAACAGCAATCAACTCAGATTTTGTCATTGTCATTTCCCCCGCGCTGAGAATATGTTAACAGGCAGACACCTGCTGTCTTCGGCCTGATCTTGCGACACAGGCCAAGAGTCTGTCGGACTTTGACAAATCTGCTGTGAAAAACCGGATATTGGCCAAATATTCGCCCTGTTTTTGTTAAATAGCGCTGCTACTTACCGCCAACAGGTCGTACATCTGGCTCAATCCCGTCATTTCTCGTGACGATTGCCAACGTCCGACAGGCTCCTGGCGATATGGTCAGTCGTTACCGCGTGACAACAGTTTTTTCTGCAGTTCCACAGCCAGTGGTGAAGGGCTTTCATCACGGTTGCTTTTTTGCGTATATTGACGCACGGCATCGCGCTCCTGATCGCGCAGCAACTGGCGTACAGACAGTTCAATCTGCCGACGGCGGCGATTCACATCAATGATCTTCGCCTCAATCTCATCGCCTTCCCTGACTTCCATATCACGCGGTAATTCGCGTTTGGCCAGTCGTGCCTGAATATTATTAGCCAGCGTCACCAGCAGGGCACCGCCAACATCTTCGCTAACCACACCTTTTACGGGCACGCCTCGTTTGGCTTCACGAAGGAAAACCTCAAACGGATCTTCGCTGGCCTGCTTCAGGCCCAGGGAAATGCGCTGCTGTTCAGCATCCACGCCCAATACGACAACTTCCACTTCCTGCCCTTTGTGCAAGTTTTTGATCGCCTCCTCACCGCGCTCAGACCATGAAATATTGGCCAGATGAACCAGACCATCCATGCCTTCAGCCAGCCCGACGAAGAAACCAAAGGATTTGATGTTGCGGATTTTACCCGTCACCCGGCTGCCGATCGGATGTTCGGCCAGCCAGGTTTCCCATGGATTGTCCGCCACCTCTTTCAACGACAAACGAATGCGGCGGGCTTCCGGCTGTATCTCAAGAATCGCCACATCGACCACATCGCCTTCAGCCAGTACTTCCGTTGGTTTTACATCCTTGCGCAGCCAGCTCATTTCGGATTTGTGAATCAGCCCTTCAACGCCGGGCTCCAGTTCCACCACAGCGCCAAACTCAAGCAGTTTGAGCACCGTGCCAGTCACCCGCATATTCTCTTCGTAGGTGCTGGTCACCTGCAACCATGGGTCTTCCTGCAGGCTGCGCATGGATACGGAGACCCTGGCGTTTTCCGGATCCATTTTGGTGATTTCAACATTGACGCTCTGGCCGATGCTCAACGCCTCGGAAGGGTGGTTGATCCGCCGCCAGGAAATATCACCGATATGCAATAATGCATCCAGGCCACCAACATCAACGAAAGCGCCAAAATCAACCATGCGGCGAACGGTTGCGGTAATCTTATCGCCCACCTGATGAGAGCTGAAAAATGTTTCGCGCAGGCGTTGCTGCTCGGCCAGCATGGGCTGTTTGCGTGAAACAACAATATTATCCGGTTTGCGGCTGACATCCAGCACCGCGCAGGTGCACTGTGTGCCAACCAGATTGCCTGCAGACCTCGGGTTAGGGTCACATTCCGAGCCGGGCATGAAAGCCATCAATCCGCCAAGGTCAACACGGAAACCGCCCTTGACTTCAGCCGTGATGGTACACGCCACCGTCTGCTGGTTCTCAAAAGCCGTGGTGACTTGCTCCCACAGCTGTTGGCGTTGCGCTGCCAGGGCCGACAACAACAGGCCATCGCGATCATTTTCACCAATAACCATGGCTTCGATTTCATCACCGACGGCGGGGAGTTCGCGTCCCATGCGGGAAAACTCCGAGGCATCAATCATCCCTTCGGCTTTTGCACCGACATCCAGCACCACGGCATCCGTGTTTACACTGACCACAGTTCCGTGTACCGTCGTGCCCTTGTGAAGATCAGTTTCCTGTTCCAGGGATGCAGCAAACAGCGCTGCAAAATTCTCTTCCTCGGGAAGCTGTTGCTCTTCGTTCATATTGTTGTTGTCCACCTGTATAAAAAATTGATGCGTCCGATGCCGTTCGCATCACCCGTAACCCGTCTCGCCGCCTAATCCGCCAAACCACGCCGCTGCAATACGCGCAACATGCGATCCAGCACTTCATCGGGGCGCATAGTGGTCGAATCAATGACAATCGCATCGTCTGCCCGTTGCAGCGGTGCATGCTGACGCTTGCTGTCCCGCGCATCGCGCGCTGTCATGTCCTTCACCAGATCGTCCATGCTGTGCTTTCGCCGCTGTGCTTCATCAAGCTGCAACCAGCGTCGCCTTGCCCGTTCCCGCAGCGATGCCGTCAGGAAAAATTTGACATGCGCCTGTGGCAGCACGACGGTGCCGATATCACGACCATCCATCACACACCCCTGTGCTGCCAGTTGCCGTTGCACATCCAGTAAAAGGCGGCGAACAGCAGGCAGGGCAGCGACTTTTGATGCGGCAAGGCCGACATCCTCATCACGCAGCGTTGAAGTGCAATCCCTGGTATCAAAAAACACGCCTTCGCTGCGCCATTGCATCCGGGGAAATGCTTCCTCAAGCACGTTCAGAACAGCCGCTTCATCATCCGCTGCCACCGCCTGCTGCAGGCATCGCCAGGCGGCAAAGCGATACAACAGACCTGTATCCAGCACCGGTAAGCCCAGGGCGGCTGCAAGCTGGCTGGCCATGGTTCCCTTGCCAGATCCGGCAGGGCCGTCAATGGCAATTTGCAAGCCTTCGATCAGCGGCTTCATGATGCATCTTCTGGCATGGCCACATCCATGCCCACAGCCTGCGCCAGCGGCACGAAAGCCGGGAAAGAGGTGGCAATGGCGGCTGCATTGGTAATGGTCACGGGCTGCTCGGCACACTGGGCGGCGATGGCCATGGCCATGGCAATACGATGATCGCCCCGGGCATCCACGGTGACACCGCCTTTTAGTCGTTCTTTCCCCCGAATGCGCACGCCATCAGGGCGTTCCTCAATATCTGCGCCAGCGGCCCGGAGTGCGGCAACCATGCAGGCGATGCGATCCGATTCCTTGACCCGCAACTCTTCTGCGCCCTGCAGGATGAATTCGCCGTCAGCCAGTGCCGCTGCCACAAACAATACGGGAAATTCGTCAATCGCATCCGGCACGTCTGCCGGGTCAACGGTAATCCCCTGCAGGCGGGCTGAAGCAACGCGCATATCGGCTACTGTCTCGCTGCCCACATCGGCGGCGGGTGAGAGTGTGATATCCGCCTGCATGGCCTGTAAAATGCGCCGCCAGCCATCGCGCCGGGGGTTGGTGCCCACAGCAGTTAACTGCACAGATGAACCGCCTACCAGCGAGGCGGCAACGGCAAAAAATGCCGCCGACGAAGGATCCGCCGGAATATGCACGACATCCTGCGGCGCTGTCAGATGACCGCAGGGTTGCAGCACAATATCGTCGCCATCTCGCTGCACGGACTGACCGAACAAGGGCAGCATGCGTTCGGTATGATCGCGGGTAGGGCGTGGCTCGCGCACCCGTGTTTCACCACTGGCATAAAGTCCGGCCAGCAGGATGCAGGATTTCACCTGAGCGCTGGCGACATGCATCTCGTGGCGCATGCCTGTCAAGGCGCTGCCACGAATGGCCAGCGGCAAATAATTACCGTCATGGCGGCCATCAATATGCGCGCCCATGGCACGCAGCGGCGCGACGATGCGCATCATGGGCCGCCGATGCAGGGAAGCATCGCCAACCAGCACGCTATGGAAGTCCTGCGCAGCGAGAATCCCGCTGATCAGGCGTGCTGCCGTACCGGCGTTGCCAGCATCCAGTACCTGCCCAGGTTCACGCAGGCCATGTAATCCCACGCCATGCACGCGCAGCGATGTTTTTTGGGGGTTGAGAAATTCAATCCTTACACCCATGGACTGAAACATGCTGGCGGTGGATAAATTATCTTCACCGGCGAGAAAGCCCTGAATCTCCGTCGTGCCTTCAGCCAGCGCAGCCAGCATGATGCTGCGGTGAGACATGGATTTATCACCGGATACCGTGACCTTGCCGTGCAGGCCCTGCCTTGCAGGCCCTGCTACAAGCGTACCTCCGCTATTCAATATTGCCTCCCAGTCCCAGATCCTGAAGTTTCATCGGATGATCGAACCAGTTGCTATCCACCTTGACCCACAAACGCAAATCGACTGGCCTTCCCAGCAAGGTCTGCAAGCCCTTTCTGGCCGCGCTGCCAATGCGTTTCATACCTGTTCCGCGTTTGCCAATCAGCATGGGCTTGTGGCTCTCGCTGCCAACAAGAATCACGGCTTCGATGTGCAGGCGGCCATCATCGCTCTCTTCAAATGACTCGACATCAACGGCTGTCTGGAACGGAATTTCCTGATGCATGGCAAGAAAGACCTGTTCCCGCACATATTCCGCTGCCAGCTGGCGCTGGCTTTGGTCGGTAAACCATTCCGCATCATAAACGGCTTCCCCTTCCGGCAGCCATTGCTCCAGCGTCTTCAACAGACCATCAAGCTGCGTTCCCTTGCGTGCTGACAAGGGAATCCATGCCTTTGCTTCAGGGTCAAGCGCCTGCACGGCCTGTAATCGTGGCAACAACAGTGATTTCTCGATTTTATCCACCTTGTTGAGGATGTGTACACGCGGCTGACTGAGATGGCTTTTGGCAAAATGCCCGATCAACTGGCTGGTCATGGTATCCAGCGGGCGGCTGGCATCCTGCATAATGGCCAGTACATCGGCTTCCCCGGCAGCCGCATAGGCGACGCGCACCATATTGCGATTCAGTTGCTGCCGCCCCTTGTGAATGCCGGGGGTATCCACAAATACCATTTGCGCATGTTCAGTCGTGTAAATACCAAGAATGCGATGGCGTGTGGTTTGAGGTTTGGGGGTGACAATGGCCACACGCGCCCCGATGATCCGGTTCATCAGGGTGGATTTGCCCACATTGGGACGACCCAGCAAGGCAATCGTACCATAACGGTGGATACTCATTTCATGACTCCCAGGGCTTCGATCGCTGCACGCGCCGCTTCGGTTTCCGCCTGTTTTTTTCGCTGACCGCAGCCTTCGCCTGCCAGTTTGCCGGCCACTTCGCAGCGAGCCAGAAAACGCTGCCGGTGTTGCACTCCCTGATCCGTGACCGTATAGCGGGGGAGACCGTAGCCATGGCCCTGCGTCCATTCCTGCAGGCGGCTTTTGGCATCGACGGCATCCAGTTCGCTGGCATCGCTTAATAAGGGTTGCCATTCGCGCAATATGAGTTGACGCGCCATATCAAAGCCGCCGGATTTGAATACCGCGCCAATAACAGCTTCCACGGCATTGGCGGCGATTGACGGTGATTTGAGTTTTCCCTGCCGGTCGCGTTCGCCATCTCCAACGCTGACCAGTGGCGCTAACTGCCATTGCCCGGCAATGCGCAACAGGCTTTCGCGGCGCACCAGATGCGCACGCAGGCGGGATAATCGTCCTTCCGCTTCATGCGGAAAATGTCCGTGCAAATATTCCGCGATCACCAGCCCCAGCACCGCATCGCCGAGAAATTCAAGGCGTTCCATATGCTGTTTCGCGCCAGAGGAGCAATGCGTCAGGGCGCGTCTCAGTAATTGTTCGTCAACGCCTTGTAATTGCAGCCGTTGTTGAAGTTTCTGCATGCTCAGGGCGTTTTCGCCTGAATATCAAAATCAAGATCAACCCGTGCCTGATCGCGGAGTTTATCCATGCCGGTTAGCTGCACAGGATCGTAGTCTGAGTTGGGATTAACGCCCCGCACCGGCCCCATCAGCCAGACGATGGTATGATAATGGGTACGGATATCGACGTGCCCGAAACCGGCATCGATCGTCAGATTATCATAAAAGGCCTGAGGCAGTTCATTTGGCTGAATATTTTGTGTTTTTAACAGCACGGGAAGCCGGGCGCGGATTTTCAGTTCGGATTCTTCAGCCATTTCGCTGGCGATCAGTTCAAACGTCGATTGCACCTTCATTTTGGTGTAATAGACAGGAAACATTTTGAAGCCGATGGTTGCCGCACCGCCCAGCACGAGCAGAATCGTCAGTAATTTGAAGGTGGACATGCCACGTTCATGCATATTCATCAAAGTAAACCTCCGCAAACATCAATGCAGTATTGTGCCTATGCGCGCAAAGCGCGGCCAGAACTCCACAGCATCCCACGACCACCAGATGATCGCGGCCTTTCCCACCAGGTATTCCTGCGGCACAAAGCCCCAGAAACGGGAGTCACGCGAATTATTCCGGTTATCGCCGAGCACCATATAATGACCGGCAGGCACCGTCCATTCGCCATCTTTCAGGCTGAAATCACCATCGCGCAGGACGCGGTGACGAACATCGAATAATTGCTCGCTGTATTCCGTGGAAATCACCGACTGGCCATTGCCCAGATGATAGCTTCGGGCACCGATTTTTTGCAAGGGCATTTCCTTGCCATTGACCCACAAATGATTGTAGCGATACACGATATGATCGCCGGGAATACCCACCACACGCTTGATATAGTCCTTGCTGCGGTCTTCCGGATAGTCAAAGACAACAATATCGCCGCGTCTGGCTGGCGAAGGAACAAACTGAAAATCGGTAAAGGGAATGCGCAGGCCATAGGAGTAACGCAACACAAACAAATAATCACCGACTTCCAGCGTCGGCACCATGCTGGAGGAGGGAATCTTGAACGGCGCGACAATGAAGCTGCGAATGACAAAGGCAAGCAGGCCGATTACAATCAGACTCTCCAGCCATTCCCGCCAGACGGGTTTTTCCTGTGTACTGGTTTCCATGTATTTAATTCCCCTCTCCCAGTTTTAGCACGGCCAGAAAAGCCTCCTGTGGTACTTCCACGCTGCCAATGGATTTCATGCGCTTTTTGCCGGCTTTTTGCTTTTCCAGCAGTTTTCGTTTGCGTGTAATATCGCCGCCATAACACTTGGCGGTGACGTTTTTACGCACCGCCTTGACGGTTTCGCGGGCCAGAATACGGCCACCGATCGCCGCCTGCAATGGCACATCAAACTGCTGCCGGGGGATCAATTGGCGTAATTTTTTCACCAGTTCACGTCCTCGCGTTTCGGCAATCGAACGGTGGACAATCAACGACAAGGCATCGACAGCCTCACCATGCACCAGCACATCCATCTTGACCACATGTTCGTCACGAAAGCCGGAAAGCTCATAATCCATGGACGCGTAACCGCGTGATACGGATTTCAGGCGATCATAAAAATCAATCACCATTTCCGCCAGTGGCAACTGGTAACTGAGCATGACACGGCCCTGACCGATAAACTTCATGTCCTGCTGCACGCCCCGGCGATCCTGACACAGCTTCATCATGGTGCCGACAAATTCTTCCGGCATAAAAATATTGGCAATCACTACAGGTTCTTCAATGCGTGCGATATTCTGCGGTTCGGGGAACTCACTGGGGTTGGAGATCTCCTTCATGGTGCCATCCGTCATATGCACGCGATAGACCACCGATGGCGCGGTGGTGATCAAATCAAGATTGTATTCGCGCTCCAGCCGCTCCTGCACAATTTCCATATGCAGCATGCCGAGAAAGCCACAGCGAAAGCCAAGGCCGAGAGCCATGGAACTCTCCGGCTCAAAGGTAAAAGCGGGATCGTTGAGGTTGAGTTTTTCCAGCGCATCGCGAAGTTCAGCGTAATCAGCAGAATCCACCGGGTAGAGACCGGCGAAAACCATGGCTCTGGGTTCGCGGAAACCGGGCAGGGGTGAGGATGCAGGCTGACGCTCCAGCGTCACCGTATCGCCCACCCTGAGGGCAGAGAGCTGCTTGATGCCGCAAACCATAAAGCCAACCTGCCCTGATGGCAGCGCAGGCAGGGATTGCGCCTGTGGCAGAAAAACGCCCAGATCGTTCACCTCATAGCTGAGTTTCGACGACATCAGGCGAATCTTGTCCCGCTGGCGCAATACCCCATCAAAGATGCGCAGCAAGGCGACAGCGCCAACATAGGAATCAAACCAGGAATCAACAATCAGCGCCCGCAATGGCGCATCGTCGCGGGCGGTTGGCGCAGGAATACGCTGAACAATAGCTTCAAGCACCTCGGCAATGCCTTCCCCGGTTTTGGCGGAAACGGCGATGGCATCGTCTGCATCCAGGCCGA
>JALSZZ010000137.1 GCA_027075825.1 Mariprofundaceae bacterium
TTCATGCACTCCTTGCAACCAACAGGAACGTATAATTCAAAGCCTTCGGGGAAGCCAAAGCGCTCAGCGACTCCCTCCGGTACAGGTTCCTTGCGCTTGCAGTGTTTGCACAGGCGGCGTGCCAGTCGCTGCGCCACCACCATATTGATCGAAGAGGCGGCAACTGCTGCGTCAATGCCCATTTCCACAAGTCGGGAAACGGTAGAGGGCGCATCATTGGTGTGCAGGGTGGAAAGCACCAGATGCCCTGTTTGCGCTGCATGCATGGCGATTTCAGCGGTTTCTTCATCGCGAATCTCACCCAGCATCACCACATCGGGATCCTGACGCAGAATAGAGCGCAGCGCGGCGGAAAAAGTCATGCCAGCCTTGACATTCACCTGTACCTGGTTAATGCCCTTGAGCTGAAACTCCACCGGGTCTTCCACGGTGACGATATTGGTTTCAGAATCATTGATATGATTGAGAAATGAATACAGAGTGGTGGTTTTACCACTACCGGTCGGGCCGGTGACCAGTACAGCGCCATTAGGGCGGGCGATACATTCGCGAATACGCTGATCGGCACGCTTTTCAAAACCAAGCAGATCAAGATCGAGCGACAGACCGCTCTTATCGAGAATACGCATCACGCACTTCTCACCAAACAGGGAAGGTAACGTCGAAACGCGAACATCGAAGCTCTTGCCCCACAGTTTGATCTTCAGCCGTCCATCCTGCGGCGTGCGCGTATTGGAAATATCCAGTTTGGACATAATCTTGATGCGCGAGATGACAATCGGATGGATCTTCGTCGGATACTGGATGGCCTTGCGCAGCCGACCATCAACGCGCATACGTACCAGACTAACGCGCTCGCCTGCCTCGATATGGATATCCGAGCTACCCATTTTCATCGCCTGAACAAAGATGCCATTGACCAGCTTGATGATCGGTGATTCCTGCGCGCCTTTTTTGACGGCATCAATGTCAGTTTCTTCTTTTTCTTCGTCGTCTTCTGTTGCCAGTTCGTCGCCTTCAAGGCCGGACATGGCATCTTCAAAGGCAGCATCGCCCTGATAAAAATCACGAATCTTTTTGCGGATGACATCAGGGCGGGCAAAAATCGCACGCACCCGTTCTCCCAGCTTGAACTGCAGAGCATCCAGCGCCTGAAAATCCATGGGGTTGCCCGTAGCGATGATCAACTCACCGTTTTTTTCATCAATGGGAACGAAGCCGTAGTCGTTGCAGAGTGACTCCGGGCATTTGGCTAATAACTTTTCCGGGGGCTGAAAATGGCTGATATCAAGAAACGGAGCCTTGTACATACCCGCCAGCAGGCGCATGACCTTGTCTCCATCGACACCGTCAACCATCAATAAGGCGTACAACAAACCAAACTTTTTGGCTTCCGGGTTGGCCAGAGCATCGTTCATCTGCTCTTCGCTCACCACGCCCTGCGCAATCAGTTGTTGCCGATGTTTAAGTAGCATAAGTCCACTTTATTCCGTTCGCTAAGATTTCACCGTTTCATGGTGTGGCGCATTGATTCCGGCAGCCAGGCTAACAAAAAAACCAGCATAGGGAAGGATTTCAGAGGGCAGAGGACAGAAGACAGAGGACGGAGAACGGAAAGAAATATCTTCGCTGTTGCCTGAAACCTATTTCATGCGAGCTTCAATCAGCTTATCCAGTTCTTTCTGGTCTTTGACGCCAGGAAGAATGGCATTCTGATTATCATCAATGCGCGGCGCAGCCAGAATAACACCTTTTCGTGAAAAAGGATGGTTGGCAGGAATAAGATCACCAAGCGTGTAGCCGGCATTGATAATCAGTTGACGAAACGCGCTCTTTTTCCCGAAGATGTCATCTGGCTGCTGAATATAGGTGAAGATCACCAGCGAGCAGGTGGCAATCCACACGGCAGGCCTGACGGGAGCCAGAATAGCGCCGAAGAGCGCATCAATAACGAACAGTTTTTTGTTCAGCCCGCCTTTGTCCGTATCTGTTTTGCGCCGTCTGCGCCGCAAAGGATTCGGTGTGGCGGCAACGAGAATGGATGCTGCGGCAATCACCAGTAAAAAAACCATGGAAAAACCAATGGGATCAGCATATGTCGTATCAATACCGGTGGTATCTACCAGCTTGTCTGCAACGCTGCCGCCAGTACGCGAAGCTGCGACAAATGCCCCCACCACACCCCCCACAGCCAGAATCTCGGCGATAAACCCCCGTGATGCTCCCTGCAGAACAGCCAGGCCAAAAAACGCCAGAATTCCAATATCCAGTAAACTCATTGATCACACCCCGTGCACACGCAACAATACAACTGTGCGCACAATATTTACTGAATGTTTCATGTTGACAACCATGTGTTACAGTTCGCTACCTTGCCACAACTCACAGGAGACACACCATGTCCGATATTGCAGATGAAGCCTGGGCCGTTCTGGAGGCCCGCAGTCACGACCCTTTTTCTTTCCTCGGCTGTCATCAGCATGAGACTGGGGGCCACATCATTCGTGTGTTCAGGCCCGGCGTGGTTTCCGTTCAGGTGCTGGTTGATGACAGTAGCTACCCCATGAACCGTTGCCAGGACAGCGATCTTTTTGTTTGCACCTTGCCTGCCATGACAACCATGTCCTCCTATCGCCTGCGCTTTGAAAACAGCGACGGGCATCAGTGGGAACAGGATGACCCTTACCGTTTTCCACCCATGCTGGGCGATCTTGACCTGCATCTGATCGGCGAGGGCAATCATTTCGAGAAATACCGCATTCTGGGAGCTCATGTGCGGCAACATGAGGGCGTTCAGGGCACAGGCTTTGCTGTCTGGGCGCCTTCGGCCAGCCGCGTATCAGTGATCGGCAATTTCAACCACTGGGATGGCCGGGTGCATCAAATGCGCGTGCGAGGCTCCTCCGGTATATGGGAATTATTCATCCCTGGCCTGTGTCAGGGCGAGCTTTACAAGTACGAAATCCGGACGCAAACCGGTGCATTGCTCGAAAAAACAGATCCTTATGCACAACAAATGGAATTGCGGCCGAACACTGCCAGTGTTGTTCACGATCCACATCGCTATGCATGGCAGGATCAGCAATGGATGGCTGAACGTCCGCAGCGTCAGCAACTGGATCAGCCGCTGAGTATTTATGAAGTTCACCCTGGCTCCTGGCGCAAAGATAGCGAAAACTTCCTGAATTACCGGGAACTGGCTCACCAGCTTGTCGAATACTGCAACTGGATGGGCTACACCCATATTGAGTTACTGCCCATCACCGAGCATCCTTTC
>JALSZZ010000138.1 GCA_027075825.1 Mariprofundaceae bacterium
TGATGACCATGGCGCCCTATGGCTCAACCAGCGCGCAATACCGTGCGCTGTTTGCCAGCGCTGCGCAGCTCTCTGCAGCCTTGCATGAAGCCATGCCCGGTTTGCATGCGCATGGCTTATCCATGGGTATGAGCAATGATTTTGACATTGCCATTGAACAGGGGGCGACGCACGTACGCATTGGCAGTGCGATTTTTGGTGCCCGGCAAGATGCTGAAGCCGGGAAGCGCTGATTTTTCAGTTCACCTTGTCGTCAAGCAGCGCCTTGGCCGAGCCGCTGGCCTGATTCGCGAGCCGGTGATGTGGTGGCGGGATCGCTTTATGCGAACAGCCTTGCTGGCAGCACCGTGTTGCTGGCTGTTGTATGCCATGTGGTTTCAGCCGGTTGGCCAGCTCAACTGGCCATGGCATGCACCATGGATATTTCTTTCTGCGGCGCTGCTCTACCCTGTTCTTGAAGAACTGACCTTTCGTGGGCTTATTCAGGGTTATTTGCGCCAGTATTTCGGGCAGCTCAACGTGCTGCCCTATATCCAGGAGTCTGTCGAACTTTGATCAATCTACTACGAAAAAGCGGATATTGGCCAAATTTTCGCCCTGTTTTTGTTAAATAGTGCTGCTATTCGCCGCAAACAGGTCGCATATTTGGCTCAATCCCGCTATTTCTCGTGACGATTGCCAAAGTCCGACAGACTCCTAGCGTCGCCAATGTGCTGACATCGTTATTATTCTGCGGGCTGCACTTTTTGTATCACCCGCCCGTCTGGGCCGCTGCCGTGTTGTTGCCATCGTTAATGTTTGGCATGGCGCGTGATCGTTTTGATGGCACAACATCAGAAACCCTGGCACCGGTCGCCCTGCACATATGGTATAACGCAGGCTGGTTCTGGTTGTTTGAAGGGGGGTGAATGATTTCAGAAAATGTCTGTACGCCGATGGGCAGTCATTTTTTCATGATGGTTCGTCCTCTGCCCGCTGATAATCAAAGGCGGTGATATTCCGCGTTTCACTGCTGAAACTTGCGCCGATCAGCCAGATTTCACCCTGGCCTGCGTATTTGTCGGCATAGCCTTTGGCCCTGATCTGTGCCAGCGCATTGCCATCGCCTTCCTGCTCTACCACCTTGAATTCGATAATGAAAATACGCCCGTTCAGTTTCACCGTCATGTCGATGCGTCCCTGACTGGTGGTATCCTCAGCGGTAACATCCAGCCCCAGGGCGACAAAATAGCAATAGACGATGGAGCAATAATAGCCTTCGTAACGTGCCAGCGGGCTGTTGCGATACCAGTCATGCGGAATCGAAGCGAAAAAGGCGTGAAATACCTCGCGCAAAGCCTGCATATCGGCAGCTTCCAGTGCCCGATACACTTCTCGCAGGCAACGTTCCTGCGCATCCGGTTTGTTGACCAGTTCATAAAGCATGATTTCGCTCAGGCTCATTTTGACTTCAAGATTGGGGTAGCCCAGTTCATACACTATGCGTGCGCCCAGCCTGCTTTTGCCGCAAATGGTCAGATACCCCGTCTGAAACAGCAAAGCCTCTGTGGCAATGGTGCGCACATCAAACCGTGACAACAATTCTTCTCCGGCAAACATTCGTTCCAGCGAAGGCAGATGCGTTTGCTTTTTCAGCAAGGTGCGAATCAGAAAGGACGGGCTGCCCGTTTCAAACCAGTAAGCGCGGAACTGGCGTGCATCCAGATAAAGCAGCACATCAAAGGGATTGTACACCCGCTCGCCATCAAAGCTGTAGCCATTGTACCACTCGCGCAGGGTATCTTTATCCACACCATCCAGCCACTCGGCGAACACGTCATACAACTCAGGCTCGGTATAGCCACACAGGGTGGCATACTGCGGCGCAAGTGTAATATCCTTCAGATTGTTCAGGCCGCTGAACAGCGACACTTTGGAGAACTTGCTGACACCGGTGAGCAGGCAAAAGCGCACATATTGATCCGAATCCTTGATGACGGAATAAAAACCTTTCAGGCCATCACGCACAGCAATGGCCACTTCATCACGTCCGGCGACCAGATTATCGAGAATCGGCTTGTCGTACTCGTCGATCAGCAGTACGACTTGTTGCCCGAATTTTTTATGCAGGCCGATAATAAGGTCGCTGAACTGGCCAGGAATATCCACATCGCTATGATGTTGAAGCTCGTACTGTTCCTCATGCCGCAGGAGGATATGACGCAAACGTTGCTCCAGTGCTTCACGGCTATCCACCACACCACTACCAAAGCTGATATGGATAACAGGAAGGGACTGCGACCAGTTCCACAGCGGTTCAATGGCCAGCCCCCTGAATAACTCACGTTCGCCAGCAAACAGCGAGGCCAGCGTACTGATCAGCAGTGACTTGCCGAAGCGGCGGGGACGGGAAATAAAAAAATAATTACCACTTTGCGTTAGCTGGTACAGTAGTGGCGTTTTATCGACATAACAGAAACCATCCGCAATGATTTTTCGAAACGTCTGCACACCGATAGGTAATCGCTTTTTCATTCTGGCCGCTCCGTGTTGTCGGGAATCCTGCATGGCACAAGCCATTATCATTATTCCCCTGGCGATGGCAAGTGCTATCTGTTTATCTGCCAGGGCAATCGCATTAAAATCTCATCCGCCAGGAACCTTTAACAAGTACTTGTGATCCCATCCGGCACGCAATCGTTTAACTTTCATTCCTACCTTGAGAGATTTTTCCGCCTTGAGAAGGTTCAGGGCGATATGGCGAAGTGTTGCAAAATTGGCAGCACTATGCCCCTTTCTGGTTCTGTTGTTATCTTCGTCAAAAGCGCAATCAAGAACCCAGTGAAGTTGATTCTCTATCCCCCAGTGAGAACGAATTACTTGCCCTATATATTTAGGGTTCGATGCATCTAAGCTACTGATAAAATAGCGTGTTTGTTATTTGTAGAACTCATTTCCGCACTATAGGGAATAAAGATTCCTAAGGCCAGCAGACCAGAATTTTAATGCGATTGCCCTGGATCTGGACTTGCGCACTTGCTATTGACTGCCTAGCTTATAGCATGCGCGCCCACTTTTTCGAGGTGAGCTTCGGAAGTCTCTCAGGCAGACCTGTTCAGTGTTTGCATCGGGGGGTGTTCCAGCTCGCTTTTTGTTTTTATAGACGGGGTGATAGCAACAGTCGGCGAAGCAATGCCTTCTGTGATGCTGGTGCCTGATGCCACAATGCGAGGAAGAAGCTTGTCTGAATATGGCGTTGAAAGTCGCGTGCGGGAACTGCTGG
>JALSZZ010000139.1 GCA_027075825.1 Mariprofundaceae bacterium
ATGTTGGTCAGGAAGTCAGCAGCCGCATGCACTGGCGCCATGGCGTGCGACATGCGCTGTATTGCGTTGAAGTGGAAGATGGTGAGGGTATCGCCTGTCCTGCCGATGTCGTCAGTACGGCGGTGATTGGCCGGCTGGGAAGTCTGGCCCGGGATACAGCGGGGCATGACCGGGGTATTGCCCGTCTGCCCGCTGGCAGTGATGAAACAACGCAGCTAAGTGTTCATGGTCGTCAGTTACATGTATTGCGGCCATGTGGTCACAGGGAGTGAAACGCATGATGAAAAATCCGTGGAAGCAATTGGCGCTATGCTTTGGCCTGTTGTGGTGCAGCCATACGGCGATGGCGGTTGAGTTCGAGATTTATCAGGGCGATTTTACGCCTTTGCATGTGGCCGTGGCCATCAGTGGCGATGATGAGCGATCGCAGGAAGCAGCCTTGCTGAGAAGCGTGGTGAATAACGATCTGGTCTCCAGCCAGTCGTTCAAGGGGATGAATCCGCTGGCTTTTCTGGCGACGGCCAGCGATGTTTTTCAGCAGATTGATTACTCCGACTGGAGCACGATTGGCACCGATATTCTGGTTGCTGGCAGACTGGCCCGCACCTCGGTGGGCTGGCGGCTGGATGTGCGCGTGTATCAGGTTCTGCAACGCAAGCTGATGGCGCTGCAAACGTTTTCCACGACGACCCATGGCCTGCGTCGCCTGGGCCATCAGACGGCAGACTTCGTCTATCAAACCGTATTGGGGATTCCCGGTTATTTTGATACGCATATGGTTTTTGTCAGCAAGCACGGGCGTTATTCGGATTTGATGTATATGGATCAGGATGGCTATAACCTGCAAACGGTTGGCCATAATTTCACCTTGTTGCTGTCGCCGGACTGGTCGCCGGATGGTCAGTCGGTAGCGTTGAACACTTATGTCGGCAACCGCCCACGGCTGGAAATTTTTGACCTGCGCAGCGGCAAGCGGCGGCCCTTTGGCGAGTTCAAGGGGCTGAACAGCGCGCCGGAATTTTCGCCCGATGGGCGTTATATCGCGGCTTCGCTGTCATATACCGGTAACCCGGAAATCTTTATCTACGATTTGCGCAGTCACGACTGGCGGCAACTGACCTTCCATCGTGGTATTGATACCACGCCAACATGGTCGCCGGATGGTCGCTGGATTGCCTTTGCCAGCAGCCGCAGTGGCTCGCCGCAGATTTACAAAAAGTCAGTCGCGGGTGGCAAAGCCATTCGCGTCAGCACCCAGGGGAAATACAATACCTCACCGGCATGGTCACCGAAAGGCGACAGGATTGCCCTGATTTCGCAAAAAAACTGGCAATATGCCGTGGCCACCATCAATGTTGACGGCTCGGATATTCGTTATCTGGCCACCGGCAGCCGCATTGAATCCCCTGCCTGGTCGCCCAATGCCCAGATGATTCTCTATTCTGCTGAAGCCAATCATCGCCGCCGCATTTATCAGGTGCCAACATGGGGAGGCGTAGCCAGAGCCATCACCGCTACCGACATGGATGCATCGGATCCTGCCTGGTCACGTTAAACGGATATATTTCAAAAATGCCCGGGAACCTGTCGGACTTTGACAAATCTGTTGCGAAAAACCGGATATTGGCCAAATCTTCGCCTCGTGGGCACCATGCTCATCGAGCAGAACGAGGAGTGGATGACCCAATCCCGATGTTACACGGGCCGGAAAAGCATTGATGCCCTGATCAGGGAGCATGTGCCAATCAACCCGGAAACGCATCAGACTGAAATGGCAAAGGTAGCATGATGGAACAATCCGGAAGAATGACGCGCAACCTTTATGAACCACTTGACGGGACGTGGCCCGAAAGGCGGCTGAAGCAAACGTTTTTGATAAATTTCAACTGGTTTTCAGTGGTCTGCTGGAATCCTTGCTTATCGAACGCATGGATATCAATGAAGAACTCTTTTCCAAATTTATGAGCGATGAGGGGTTTCAGAAGGTGATTGTCAACTGGCTGGGACATAATGTATATGAACGGATGAAGAGCTAAAGTTTCATGGCGACCTTTACCAGGAGCCTCCGCCACCACCGCCAAATCCGCCACCTGCACCGCTTCCGCCAGCACTGGCATTGCCGCCGCTGGCCGAGTTCAGGCAATACAGGGCGTTTGTCATCGTACTCCAGCTACCACGATGATAATAAGGCGGCAACCGAAGGTGAGCGTGTTTGCCGAACCAGACCATGTTTTCTTTCAGGCCCAGCGCCACAGCAAAGGGCAACAAACGGGCAGCGAGATCGGGTTGCGCCGCCATCTGGTCGCGCAAGGCTTTGTTGCCAAAGTCGCTCAGTTGTTTGCGCAGCTTGCGAATATGGGCATGGAGCAACGCTCCTTTGATGCCCCGTCGCGGCATAGCGGCGATGAACAGGCCACAAATCAGTAACATCAGCGTCAGTGGCAGGTTTACGGCCAGCCATGAAAAGCCCAGTCCCCAGCCCGCCAGCATGGCCAGCAGCAGCAACACCGCGCCGCCGCCACGCTCGTCGGCATGCCCCAGGCAAAGAAAACGCCAGCCGCTCCAGTACAACATGATTGTGATAGCCGCTGGAACAATAATTTCAGGAATGAAGCTGATATAAATATCGGCCTGCAGATACAAGGCGCAACCTTCGGCGAAAAAGATCAGCGTCCACAGATAAAACCATGTGTTAAGCCGGTGCTGCGGATGAGCATCAAAATACCCCCGTTCCAGCGCCTGCTTATACATCAGTGATTTGACGGCCTCCAAACCGTTTTGCAGGCGCTGAAGACGTTGCCAGTCAGCGCTTTCACTCTCCAGCATCAGTTCATCACCTTCGCTGAACAGCACCTCATACAGCTTGCGCTGATAAAGGTTAAGCGTATCTTCATCCTTGTGCAAGCGGATGAGTTTCAGGCCGTGTTGCTGCTCCTCCATGCGAAGGTAACCATCAGCCGCCAGTTCCAGTATAGCCGCCTCGATATCGCGCGTGTCCACCCGGCCATCCACAATCAGGCCGGCCATTGCCGCTTCCACATCGGGCAGTAACTGGCGAAAAATGGTCGGCGGCAGGCGCGGCTCCCTGCCCATCAGCAACCAGATCAGGCCAAGCGTGCTGCTATTCAGTAATAAAACCACCCACAGCCATGATGCCGACGTAAAATGCCATTGCATCACCGTGGCGGCAGGCAGGCGACTGGCATCAAAGCGCATTTCAACGCTCAGGCCGTGGTGGGGTGGCAGTGC
>JALSZZ010000140.1 GCA_027075825.1 Mariprofundaceae bacterium
TGGCATTCGCTATTTCAATGGTGCTTCAGGCAGTTTGCAGTTTGCTCATATTCGCTATGCCGGTACAGGCGTGTTCATCCGCAATGCGTCGCCGCACATCAGCGATGTGCTGATTAGCAACAGTCATGCCCATGGTGTTGATGTACAGGCTTACGCTGGCGAAAACAGTTCCCCCTTACTGACAGCCCTGCGCCTCAGTGGCACGTCAGCGGGTAGTGGTATCGCCCTTTACAGCACGGCAGGTGGTATTGTTGCTCCCCTGTTTCAGAACTGCGAGGTCAGCGGTATCGCTCCTGCCTATGAAGCGGTAAACGTGACAGGCACTGGCACCATGCCATCGTTCAGCAATATCACGATCAGTGGTGGCAGCTATGCGCTGTACGTGCATCATGGCGGTAGCGGCAGTATCACCGGCAGCATTGTGCGAGGTGCACTGAGTGACGGTATTCATCTTGGTGATGGCACGGCTGCCGGTGCTGCGGGCAGGCTGGTGATCGCTGACAATCGCATCGTCAATCATGGTGGTGCGGGCATCTATGCCAATGCCTTGCCCGCAGGCTCCGTGATCAGTCGCAATCTGATCCGGGGCAATGCCGCAGGCGGCGTGTATATTGCAGCCAGCCAGGCATGGCCGCTGGATGTTTATGCCAACCTGATTGTGGAAAATTATTCGCTGCCGCTGCTGCCTGGCGCGGTTCGACTAGTCGGTGGCGCAGATACGGCAACAAGCGCGCATGCTCGTTTCTACAGCAATACAATTGCCAATAACAGCAACAGCGGCGATGGCGATGCAGGACTGGTGGCCGATGCTTACACCACGCTGCTGATGCGTGACAATATTTTTGCCTACAACCGACGGGCGGACGGAACACTGGCAGATCTGCGCATTGCCACAACGGCTGTGACAGCGGGTTCATCCAATAATTCCACCACATTGTCGCTGGATGGTTTGAATCCGGTGCCGCCGCTGAGCGTGCAACTGGCGGATATGTACACCGGCTCGCCCGTCACCCCGTTCGCCAGTCACTGGTATCTGGCAACGCAGGCGACGGAGCTGGCTGCGGGCTCGCGTGCCGCTGCCGCGTATTTGCCGCAAACGCCCTATGCGCAAGCCTATATCGCCGCCGTCCGCCCCGGCTTTGCTGATGATATCGGCTATTATCATGCGCACGCTGCCGCCGTGTTATCCGTTGCCAATACCAGCCTCAGCCCCGGCATAATCCATGCTGGCAATCGCCTTGTGGTGTTCACCCTTATTCCCCGTGATGCGACAGGAAACCGTCTTGGCGCGGGACTGCAATTCACAGCATCACTGGGCGCAGGCATCACGGGTGCCCGCATTGGCCAGCGGCGTGATATGGGCGATGGACGTTACGAAATTGAAGTGGATGGCACACAGGCCATACCAGGCAGCGCAGATGTACTGACGGTAACAGTGCAGGATGACTGGAATGGTAACGGCAGTGTGACCGCACAGGTGATATGGTAAACATGTAAGATCGGGCGAAAACAAGGCGTTTTCGCCGGGAGGTGTATGATGAACAGCAGATGGAATATCGCAGAACCTGGCATTTATCGCAGCATGCTGCGTCTGGGCTTCGTGTTGGCGAGCATGCTGTTTGCCACCGCCCTGCAGGCAGCGCCGTTGCCATTTTCCGATAATACCGAAGGTGGTGGCGGGCAATGGCAGGCCGATGCCTATAGCTGGGCGCTGACCACGGAAGATGCCTACAGCGCAACGCATTCGTGGACGGACAGTCCCGGCGGTGTGTATGCCAACAACAGCAATGTGGCGCTGACGCTGGCTGTACCGCTGGATATTTACACCGCGATCCGGCCACAACTGGTGTTTCGTCACAAATATCTGATCGAAACAGGCTATGATTTCGGCTATCTGGAAATATCCACTGATCATGGCACGAGTTGGCAACAACTGGCTGCCTTTAGCGGCGTGCAGAATACATGGAAGAAAGAAGTCTTTGATCTCAGCGCCTATGTGGTAGCGGGCGCTTCGACGCAGGCCCTGATCCGCTTTCGTTTGCTGAGCGACAAGACAGTGCGCTGGGATGGCTGGCATATTGATGACATCGTCATCGGTGATCCGCCCTCTGCCGTTGCCTCATTCACTGTGGGTAATCCGACGGGCGGCAGTCTGGATATTAGCTGGTCAAAGAATCTGGATGCCAATTTTGCCAGCTATGCGCTGCATCGCACCCAACATCCGGGCGTGACCGAATCTGATCCGTTGATTGCCAGTTTCACCACCGTGGACAGCTATAGCTTTACCGATACCGGTCTGGTACCAGGCGTGACCTACTACTACAAGCTGTTTGTCACCAATACGCTGGGGCTGACCACGGCCAGCAAAGATGCCTATGCCAGCACGGTTGCCGGTAGCGTGGCCTATCCGTTTTTCGATAATATGGAAAATGGCACTGGCTCATGGAACGCCGCCACACCCTGGGGCATTGATGTCGGTTTCGATCATCTGAATAATCCGGCAGGCCATTTCTGGAGCGATTCGCCGGGCGCGGGCGTGAACTATGCGCCTAATGTCAATACCTCGCTGACGCTGGATATTGACCTGACACAGGCGACGCGACCGGTACTGAGTTTCTGGCAACGGTATAATACGGAAGTGCAATACGACTGGGGACTGGTTGAGGTATCCACCAATGGCGGCTCCAACTGGACGACGATACACACGACCAATGGCAATTCACAAACAAACTGGGAGCAGGTAAGGGTGGATTTAACCGAATTTGCCCGGCGGGTGATCCGGTTGCGTTTTCGCTTTGATGCCAATGGCGCGGGTGTGCAGGCGGATGGCTGGCAAATCGACGATATTTCGGTTGCCGAGCAAACGGCAGGCAGTACCGCCTATCCGTTCAGCGACAGCTTTGATACCTATAGTTCGCTGATGAACAACTGGGTCACCGGCAATGATGCCGGTGGCGTGCATTTTAGCGCTGTCGATGGCCATGGTCTGCCGCCGGGGGCGGCGGCATTCCCGTGGAACACGGCCACGCATCAGGCAGCGGGTGCCTGGGAACATATTGATATGACCCTGGCGCATCCCATCGACCTGACGATGGCCAACAAACCGCAACTGGTGTTCTGGGCCAAGCGACAAATTGATGGTGACTCCCATTTTTATGTGCAGGTATCCACGAATGGCGGCATAAGCTGGGCAAACCTGTACGACCAGAGCAACTGGTGGCCGAATCCTG
>JALSZZ010000141.1 GCA_027075825.1 Mariprofundaceae bacterium
TTTCTGCCAGTGAGGGGAGGAACTGAAAAATCGGTGACAGGCGTTTTCGGCGTAGTGCATGATCCAGTAATAAATGCATCCAGGCATGAAATGCCGCCATGGTCAATACAGCATAGGCAATCATGGAGATCATCAGATGCCCCGTCTCCAGTAACGAACTGGTGGGGATGGCATCGCCAACGTCCATCGTCGAAAGAAAGGGGATCAGCAATAAAGGAACAGCAGTGACAGGCAGCAAAAACAACCCCAGTCCGCGCATGCCATAGCGGAAAAGCCCCACCAGATACATGGCCTGTACCAGAAACGTGGCCATGGCCGCAGATGTCGGCAGCGTAAAATGAATCATATGTTCACTCACCGGCCTGAGAACAATGAGTCCCGAAGCTGTAAGAAATACCGATACAATCAGCAGGCCAAACAACAGTGACTCATCATTGGGTGACAGGGCTGGCTTATGCTGAGCGCAGCGCCAGATAATAAAACTTCCCAGCAGGCTGATTATGCCTGCCAGTGGGAACACAAAGATACCCGTTATCGTCACTTGCTAACCTCCAAATACGCTGGCTGTGGCTTCTGGCTCCAGCAATAACAAGCCACTGGCAAAAACAAAGACGCGCACCACAATGAAGGCGCGTGCCTGCATCTGATGCGTTTGTTGCTCTGCTTCCTTGTCGTTCAGCATATTGCGTCCTGACAGCACCTGTAACACATACAATGCATACAATGAAATAATAAAAATAAGGTGCGCCCAGATGGCAAAAGAGAGAAGTTCCTTATGCACAATCAGGCGTTCATACCAGTTGTGGGTCAGATAAAGGTAGAGCGGAAAGAGCACATCAAAAACACATAACAATCCCATCATGGCGGCATGCAGGCGATGATGCTGACGCAGCATCATCGCCAGTGCCAGCCAGGCAAAGCTCAACAACACAAGGGCAACAGATTCAGGCATCAGTCCTCCAGTCCCAGGCGCATGGCGAAATCTTCCTTGAATACAGCGGCAGCTTTTGCCTCTTCATATTCAACCTCACCGTTTTCAACCAGGCGTTGCAAATGCTGATCAAAAGTCTGACTGCCATAAAGATTGTGGCCATCCTCCATGGATTTGGGAATTTCAGACCAACGATCAGGGTCAAGAATAAAATGACGGATGACCGAGTTAACAATCATGATTTCCTGTGCTGCAATCCGCCCCTTACCGCCTTTCATCGGGAGAAGTTTTTGTACCACGACGGCGCGCAGGTTTTCTGACAGTCGCTCGCGAATCGCATCCTGCTCATCCAGACCAAAGGCCGACATGATGCGCTGCATAGTGCCTACAGCCGTCGTCGCATGCACCGTCGCCATAACCAGGTGCCCCGTTTCTGCGGCCTGCAGGGCAAGTTGAATCACTTCCCTGTCTCTCGCTTCACCGGCGACGATAATATCGGGCGCTTCACGCAAGGCATCCATCAGGCCCTGGGTATAGCTGTCCACATCAATACCCACCTGACGCTGGCTGACGGTTCCTTTATGGGTTGTCGCGTAGCGGAATTCCATCGGATCTTCAAGGGTGACCACATGCACCGGCTTGGTTTCCACAATATGCTGTAGCATGGCCGCCATGGTGGTGGATTTCCCCGAACCTGTAGCCCCGGCCATCAGTATCAGCCCGTTGCGGTTCTGGCAGATGTCGTTGATGACAGGCGGAGACCTCAGATCCGCAAAGGTCGGAATATCTTTTGGAATAACGCGGGAGACAATACCAAAGTTATTGCCCGTGCGCATCACATGAATACGGAAATGGGCCACATCTTCAAGGGAATACTGAAAATCCAGGTTACGGCAGTTTTCCACATCTGCCTTGATGAACGAAGCATCCAGCATATGCGAAATCATTTCCTTGAGCATATCACGGCTTGGCGGGGGGATTTTGTCAGGCGACACGCTGACCCAGGCACCATTGATACGCATACGAATGCGATCACCTGTTCGCACCAGTAAATCCGATGCTTTATGGCGCGTTGAAGCCAGCAGTAAATCGTCGATCAGATGCCAGTTATCAGCAGTCATCAGATACGCAACTCATTTTCATTCATGGCATCCAGCTGATCCATACCGTCACCATCGGAGCTTTCCAGCTTGGCCATCTTGATTTTCAGGCGCAAATCATTGATCGCATCGGCATTGACCAGTGCATCTTCTTCTGTGATAAAACCTTCCCGCCACAGGCGCAACAGATGCTGGTCAAAAGTCTGCATGCCGTAGTTGGCGCTGCGTTCCATGGCCTCTTTGATCTCACCGATCTCCCATTTTTCAATCAAATCTGCAATGCGTGGCGTATTGATCAGAATTTCAATGGCAGCCTTGCGTCCACCATCAACGGTTTTGACCAGTCGCTGGGAGAAAATGGCTTTCATATTCATCGCCAGATTCAGGCAAACCTGCGCATGCATTTCTTCAGGGAAGAAGTTCATCACCCGTTCAAGCGCCTGATTGGCATTATTGGCATGCAGCGTACCCAGGCATAAATGCCCGGTTTCGGCAAACTCCAGGGCATGTTCCATGGTTTCACGATCACGAATCTCGCCCACCAGAATCACATCAGGTGCCTGACGCAGGGTATTCTTCAATGCGGCCTTGAATGTTGTCGTATCTGTCCCGACTTCCCGCTGGGTGATGATACATTTGCGATGCTGGTGAACAAACTCGACCGGATCTTCAATGGTAATAATATGACCTTGCTGATTGCGGTTGCGATGATCCAGCATGGCTGCCATGGATGTCGATTTGCCCGAACTGGTAGCGCCCACCATGAGTACCAGGCCGCGCTTTTCCATGATGACTTCTTTCATGATTTCCGGTAAACCGAGCTGATCAATCGTTGGCACTTCAGTGGTGATTTTGCGGATGACCATGCCGACATCACCGCGTTGACGGAAGATATTGACGCGAAAACGCCCCATGCCCTCATAGGCGACGGCCAGATTCATTTCCATCTCTTCGGCAAAGATGGCGCGCTGTTTTTCTGTCATTGTTGCATTGGCCAGTTGTTCAGTTTGCACAGCATTAAGCGGCGGCTGCTTTAGCGGTATGACAGCACCTTTAATACGGTAGGCCGGTGCCACGCCGGAAGTGATGTATAAATCAGATGCATCCTGCCTGACCATGACCATCAGCAGTTTTTTGATGGAAAGCTTCTCGGGTTCTCTTGCACTCATGGGATTATTCTTCCTTGCTTGTGTGATGG
>JALSZZ010000142.1 GCA_027075825.1 Mariprofundaceae bacterium
CTGTTCGTCGTGCGCACACCCAAGCGGGATGCGTTGCAGCGGCACTTGGCCGAGCGTGGCATCCAAACCATGATCCACTATCCCATTCCCCCGCATAAACAGCGCGCCTATGCGGAGTGGAGCGAGAAAGGCCTGCCGGTGACTGAGCGTATCCACACCGAGGCGCTAAGCCTTCCCATGTCGCCTTTCCTTGGGGAAGGAGATGCGAAGGCGGTGATTCGCGCTGTTCGCGCCTTCTTCGGGTAGTTTGCTCTCGGCCATGAGCGAGTTTGTCAGAAAGTTTGTGCATTCCGGAGTCATTGCTAGCTCTAAGCTGGCAAGAGGACTAGCATTGGCCAAGTTGCTGGCAATTTATGGCGGCCCCACTGGTTTTGCCCAGTTTGCCCAGTTCCAGAATCTTGTACAGGTTGGCGGGGGCATTGCGGGAGGCGGTATCGGCCAGGGCCTAATTCGTCATCTCGCAGAAAATGAAGACAGGAAACATCGCCAACGCTATTTGGCTGCGGGCTTCTCATTGGGGATCGCTCTCACGATGTTGGCCGTTGGTATCGTGCTCCTGATTGGATTCTTCGTTGGGGAAAGGCTTTTCGCTACGGATGCATTCGCTTGGAGTGTGTTGGCTGCTGTCGCGCTTTGCGTGGTGTCCATAATGAACCTTACTATGTCCTCCCTCAATGGTCTCGGGAAGTCCGGATGGATGGCGTGGGGGCAAGGAATAGGAGCGCTGGTGACGGTTGGTGCTGCATGGTGGTTCATGCACAATTGGGGCGCTCTGGGGGCGGGCATTGGTATGGTTCTTGGGGGAGTGGCTGCCGGAGGCGTGGCCTTGGCGGGCATTCATGGGCTTGGTTATTGGATTGCTGTAAAAGCTTTCTGGAGAAGGGAACATGCTGCCGAGCGTCGTTCATTACTGGGCTATCTCTTGATGTCCTTAGCTGCATCGGTTTCTATGCCTGTTGTCCTGATGGTTGTGCGTTCCGCGCTGGGCAAGCAGGTATCTTGGGATGTTGCGGGGCAATGGAGTGCACTATGGCGACTTTCCGAGGCTTATCTTCTCGTTTTTGTCACCCTGATGAGCATTTATTACCTTCCACGCCTTGCGGCTGCCCGCGAGAAGCAAGATGTTTACCGTGAGATTCGATTGGCACTGATCCGATTCGTGCCGCTTGTTACATTAACATCTTTTCTGGTATATTTTTTCCGGCATAAGATCATCGGAATTGCGTTGAGTTCGGATTTTGGCCTTGTAGCTGAATTGATGCCGCTTCAGCTCTTTGGGGATGTGATCAAAATCGTGGCTTGGATCTTCGGTAATTACATGTGGGCCAAGGGGCACACTACGGCATTTATAGTGTCGGAATTGAGTTTGTCATGGTTGTATGGCGGTGGGTGTCTTTTAGCTATTCACTTAGGATATGGAGCAGAGGGATGCGTGGCAATGTTTCTCATAACTTGCATCATTGCCACCGGGGGGTATTATTGGTGGATAGTAATATCCACTTAGCCAAAATATAATAGTTTGCTTCTCTTCTTGGACGAAAGCTCTTGCACAGTTGCGTCGGTTATGCCTGTGTAGGGACTGGAGATGTGATGAGGCTCAGCGCATTAGTATGCCTCTCTATAGCTGGAGAACCTCGTTTTCTTCATTCGTTTGGTTTTGCTCTGTGGGGAGGCTGTGTTCTGGTAAATGTAGCGTTACCGGCTGTGTTGTGGTCTCCACATTTCATTTTATTGCGATACCTTTTTGTTCAAGGTTAACTTGTATGGAGGATAATGTGAAAGTTCTATTGGTAGGGGATTACAGCTCTGTGCACAGAATCCTTAGGGATGGCCTAAGGTCCATTGGGGTTGAGGCTATCGTGGCTTCAGGAGGGGACTTCTGGAAAGATCTAGAGCGCGATGTGGACTTAGGTGAGATAGTTCGGTCACCACATGTTCTTGGTGCCATTGCCAAGAGATTCCATTTGATGAAGAAAATTGGGAAATTTGATGTCGTTCAGTTTGTTAATCCATTTTATATGTTTGGTAGGTTTATTTTTCTAAATAGGGTGTTTATGAAAAGAGTAAGAAGAGTGTCGAGAAAAATGTTTTTTCTTTCCTGTGCAAGTGATGCATATTATTGGAGAATAACTAGGCGAAAAGTTCCATATGGAATTTTTGATGATTTTCTTAAATATGATCTAAAGAAGAAGGTGTTCTGGATGGAGTCCATGAGAAGCTATCAATACAATAAGTGGGTGGTTGAGATAAGTGATGGCATAATTCCATTGGCATATGAATACTATCTTGCATATGAAGAGCATGAAAAATGTTTGCCACCGCTTCCCTTTCCAGTGAACATAGACGAAATTTCTTATCGCGAAAATGTGTTACGAGGAAAATTGCTAGTATATCATGGCGCTACTCGTCCTGGCTTCAAAGGATCGTACTATATTCGTAAAGCATTCGAAATGATCCAAGAAAAGTACCCGCACGATATCCAGTGTGTTGTCGGAGGCAAGTTACCATTTTCAAGATATCTGCAGGTTTTGAAGAATTTTAATGTCATTGTAGACCAAACTAGTGGGCTTTCTTGGGGTATGAATGCCTTGCAATCCATGGCAGCAGGAAGGATAGTGCTTGGGGGAAACGAGCGCCCTGCGCGAGAACTCTACGGATTGCGCGAAGATGAGGTTCCTATTGTCAACATTCGTCCAGATGTTGAAAGCATTGTTCGAGCGCTTGAATGGGTTCTGGAGAATCGCAGGAGGATAGCAGAGTGGGGATGGAGATCACGCAAGTTTGTAGAAAAGTTTCATGATTACAGGAGGGTTGCAAAAGCATTTGTTCAAGCATGGGGAGGAATTTCCTCATGATGAAAGAAGCATGGAAATAATATTCTATTGTGCTGTAAAATTCGCAGCTATTGTAAATGCCTTCCACAGGCACAAACACAAGCCTGGCAAAGAAAACAATCTGTCCTAGTCCAGACACATGTGAGAGCATTGAGAAGGTAGAGGACCTCCAATCTTGGGGATTATGAAACCGAGACCGAAGAGAGGAGGCCCTCCGATGCGGATGATAGGGATGATAGGGATGCCGGGTGTGCTTCGCCAAGTGGCGAAGCTGGATGCGTTGCGGCTGAGCGAGGAGGCGAGAAGGCGGCTGCGGTGGTGGAGCGTGTGGAGTATGCGCGTTCGCGTGGGATGAGTGTGGTGGATGCGTGTCGTGTGGTGGGGAGTCCGCCTG
>JALSZZ010000143.1 GCA_027075825.1 Mariprofundaceae bacterium
CATGCCCCCGGCGGTGCAGATGCGTATAGGCCCTGATCATCTCCGGTAGCAGCCAGGCCCCTTTTTGCTGTTTGCGCAAATCCGCGCAGCTATGAATCACCTGATCAAATGCCTGATCTATCGTCAGCCGGTAACGCGCCTGACGCAATCGTCGGCGAAGCCTTCGCGAGCAATGAAACGCATCGGCAAACAACACCATGCGAGGGTCAGGACTCCACCATAACAACGGATCTTCTGCCGAATAAAAGGGGAAAACGCCAATCCGATAAGCTTCCAGCAGCATCGCCTCGCTCAAATCGCCACCGTAGCACAGCAAGCCATGCTCATCAGCCAGTTCAGGTGATGGAAACACAGGGCTTGCAAGCCATGATTTCATGCTGTTGGACATGCATGCAAAACTAGGAGTCTGTCGGACTTTGGCAATCGTCACGAGAAATAGCGGGATTGAGTCAAATATACGACCTGTTGGCGGCGAATAGCAGCGCTATTTAACAAAAACAGGGCGAAGATTTGGCCAATATCCGCTTTTTCGTAGTAGATTTATCAAAGTCCGACAAACTCCTGGCATCATTTCACGGTATCGCCATGGTTCCGAACGCTTAAGTGAGCATGGTACGTTCGCAGCCCCCTTGTCTGCCCTGATGATTCAACACATAATCGGGGTCTTGTGAATAAAAAAGAGGGGAATCAGTATGATTGCGCTGCGCAGACAAGCCAGAACAGCCATTAAAAACGAAGATTTTGTCAGTGCAGCAAATATATTTGCGCAAATGGCGAGCGAGCAGCCTGCGGAGATTGATCTTTTTTTACAGGCTGCCCGTTGCTATGAGAAGGCTGATGCCCCTGAGCAGGCCGCTGTTTTTTACCTCAGAGCGGCGAAACTCTATATCAATCTTGGCATTGGCGTGCAATCTGTTGCTTTACTGCGTAAATATCGCGATCTGCGACCGGATGATCATGATACCTGTCTGGCGCTGTTTCGCTTCTGCCGCACCCAGACATCTGAACCGAAAGAACTGGTTGATATGCTGGACGATGACGATAAGGCGCGTTACAGTATGCGCTATGGCGAGATATTTTCTGCACTCGATGACGAAAACTTTGATGCCCTGTTTGATGATATGAAAGTGCGCGAACTGGCTGAAGGTGAAACACTGGTGCGTACCGGTGACAAGGCGGATTCATTGTTTCTTGTTGCCGAGGGCTGCCTTCAGGCATGGATGATCAGACAGGGGCAACGTCTTTCACTGGGGAAAATCGGAGCTGGTGGCGTGTGTGGTGAAGTACCGCTGTTTACCGGCATAAAACGGCGCACCGGTGATCTGGTCGCCTGCATGCCGACCCGCCTGGTTGAAATTTCTTATGGCTTGTTACAGGGCGTGCAACAAAAAAGTCCGGTGATTGCGCAACGCATTGACCGGCTTTATCACAAGCACTTGCTGGAGCGGCATCTGGCATTAAGCCCCTTTTTTGGTCAGCTAAGTCCGCAACTGCGTCAGGAAATTGCAAGGAAAATTCGCGTGGTACGCATTCAGGCAGGCAAGACGTTATTCCGCCAGGGTGACCATAGTTGTGATATCTGGCAGATCAGATCAGGGAAATTACTGGTCAGCATCAGCGTTGAGAATCATTCCCTGACGATAAAAGAAGTCAGTAGTGGCGATGTCATCGGAGAAATCGCCGTGGCTAATGATGGTGTGCGCAGCGCCAGCCTGCAAGTGCTTGAAGATGCTGTATTGCTCTGCTGGAGCGGCAGGGATGTACAGGCAGCCTGGCGCAGACACGAAGACCTTCGACACTGCATCAACGAGCGGAAAACGACCTGGGAAAAAGACAGCGCTCAGCGCATTGCGCAATGGCAGGAAAGCAAAGAAGCTGTCGGAAATCGGGGGGCATAAGGCAAGCGGGCAGACGCACTGTTCGTCCTGGCGGTGAACTGCCCCCCGCCAACGCCATCAATCCTTCACATCCGCCGCCCCGTGGCAGGCAACCGCTCCTCGCTACCGTTTGACCCGGTAATACTGTGCCTTGCGGGCGTTCCAGAAACGCCTGTACTCGCTTTTTGTTACCCGGCCATCGTGATTGGCATCCATTTGTGCATATTCGCGGCGCGCCCGGCTTTCGATCATGCGCATAAATTCTTCAAAAGAAACGCCATCGCCATTGGTATCCAACTGAATAAAGCGCTTGACCAGCTTGTTGGTGGTGACGGCTGTGTCATCCGCATGAGCCAGCGTTACAAACCCCGCGCAGCAGGTGACAAACAACAGGGCAGATAACAGCCTGTGCAGGCCATTGCAAAATAAAGACATGGATTTCCTCCGGCATATTTTTCCGGCAGCATCGCCAGCTTGCAGGTTGTGTCAACACAGCCTGCAGGCAGTTCTGACAAAAAGGAGGAAAATTGCAAGCCTATCTTTCACTCATGCAACATATTCTGAACCATGGCGAGGATCGCGAAGACCGCACAGGCACGGGTACACGCGCTATTTTCGCGCATCAGATGCGTTTTGACCTGCATCAGGGCTTCCCCCTGCTAACGACCAAAAAACTTCATATCCCATCCATTGTGCATGAGCTGATCTGGTTTTTGCGCGGTGACACCAATATTGCCTATTTACAGGAGAATGGTGTACGCATCTGGAATGAATGGGCCGATGAACATGGCGACCTTGGCCCTGTGTATGGCCGACAATGGCGTTCCTGGCCGTTACCCGATGGCAGATCGATCGACCAGCTCAGCGAAGTGCTCAGGCAAATCCGGGAAACGCCGCAAAGCCGCCGCATGATTGTCTCAGCCTGGAATGTTGGCGAACTTGAACACATGGCCCTGCCACCCTGCCACCTGCTGTTTCAGTTTTTTGTTTCACGCCACGGCTTGTCCCTGCAATTATACCAGCGCAGTTGTGATGTGTTTCTGGGTTTACCGTTTAATATTGCCAGCTATGCCTTGCTCTTGCATATGGTGGCGCAGCAGTGCGATCTGCCAGCCCATGAACTGATCTGGACGGGGGGCGATACCCATCTTTACCACAATCATCTGGCACAGGCAGAGCTGCAATTGCAGCGCACGCCCTACCCCCTGCCAAAGCTGGAGTTACGGCGCGCCAATGACCTTTTTTCCTATACGTTTGACGATGTCCGTTTTATTGACTATCAAGCGCACCCACATATCAAAGGAGTTGTTTCAGTCTGATGGATTTTGATTTGGCCATAAAACCATACCA
>JALSZZ010000144.1 GCA_027075825.1 Mariprofundaceae bacterium
ATGCTGATTCCTTTTTTTGAGGATGACCAGAGCGACCATGAACAGGCGGCTTTTCGCTGGAGCGAACGTTTTGCCTGGCCTGCTGAACGCCTGTCGCCAGCGGCATGTCAACAACATGAGCCATGCCTGGCAGAACAGGGGCTGCGTTCGGCCTGTTACTGGCCTGATGTTGCCCAGCTGCGCAATCCCCGTTTACTCAAGGCTGTTCGTGCTACCCTGGAAAAATACCATGTGCCCATTCAGGAAGACTGCAATGTTGATGGCCTATTGCGTCAGGGTAGGCAGGTTTGTGGTGTCACCATGGGTCAGCAGCGGCTGGAGACCGATGCTGTGCTGCTTGCCTGTGGTAGCTGGAGCGGCACATTTGCCAGACAAAGCGGTTTTGCATTGCCTGTCCGTCCGGTCAAGGGGCAAATTGTATTGCTCAAAGGCAATCAGACGCATATTCACCATATCATCAAACACGAGCGGGTGTATCTGGTGCCACGGCTTGATGGTCGCGTGCTGGTGGGAGCCAGTATGGAAGATGATGGTTTTCGGCGAGGCAATACCGTTAGCGGCGTGCATTCATTGCTTGATGCGCTGATGCGCGTGACCCCCGGCCTCGCCGATCTGGAAATCGAACAACAATGGATGGGCTTTCGCCCGGGTAGTCCGGATGGCATGCCGTTTATGGGGCCTGTGGAACAATATCCGGGGCTATGGGTGGCAACCGGCCATTACCGTAATGGTGTGGCACTGGCGCCGGTAACGGCCGAGATAATGACGCACATGATTTTACAACAGGGCGATATGCCTGTGGATGTAGCGCCTTTTGCTGTGGATCGCAATATCCATGCCAGCCATGCAACGGGGTATCCGGCCAATGAGTAGTATGGACATCACCTGCCCCGCCTGCGGCGCAGGTTATCGCCTGCAACAACAGCGCACACTGGTTCTCTGTCAGTGCAGCGCCTGTCAGCATGAATTTTATCTGGATGTTGATGGTCAGCTATTGCCTGCCACGACAGCGCCGATGCCAGCACAGGAAACAGCATCTGAAGATGTCGTCAGCACGCCGCAGGATTCATATTTTGATCTGAAGCTGTCAGAACTGTCCGATGCTGGCATTCTGGATCCCGCAGTGGAACCAGAGTCGAAAACAACAGCAGATGAGACAGCAGAGCCAGAACCAGCGTCGGCATCAGAGACCAATGAAACACCAGCACCTGCTAATAATGCACCGGCTGCCGTCCCTCCTGTCGTTGACCCTCTTCCCGTCGAAGATGATGAAAAAACAGTTCCTGTTGTAACTCCGGCAGAAGAGCAGCCCATCATCACGCCACCAAAGCGTCGCAAACACCGTATCTGGCCATGGCTGTTGATGCTGTTGCTGGCACTGGCCGCCGCAGGCCTGTGGGTGCAACGTGAAGCATGGATTCATCACCCCGTCGTACGCTCTGTGTTACTGAAAACCGGCCTGAGCCATCTGGCCAGCGAGAGTGACTGGTGGGTGGATGAGCAAAACATCACCATGCACTGGGAGCGCGCTGGCGAAGGAAAAACGCCGGTGCTGGTCTTTGAAGGGCAGGTTGAAAATCGCCTGCACCTGCCGCTGCCGCTGCCCCGTTTTGAGGCTGTGTTCGCAGATGCACCTGAACAACCGCACACGCTGTACTCTGTGGCCAGTCAACATCTTGCCGAGGCCATTGCAGCAAACGGCCAGATCAGACCTGAGTGGTATGATCAGCGACCTGTCGCCGCAGGTGAATCCCGTCATTTTATTCTTGTCTTGCACGGACTTGATGCCAGGCGTGCATTGCGTGTATCACTGCGCGCCGTACCCGGTGACTAAAATGGTGACCAAAACGTGAATCACAGCGCATTAAAGCGGCTGCTCACCTGCTCTCCTTATTTTTCAAGGCTTTACGAACAACTGCAAGATAGTGAAAAGCGCTCACTGCCTGATTTGAGCGAACAGGACTTACCAGGCCGCGACTGGGCGGTCGCGCAGCCAGACAATGATGTCAACAGTTGCATGCAATACCTGCGCCAGCGCAGGCATACTGCCATATGTCGCCTGATCTGGTGGGAATTTGGCCTGCAAGGCGATGCGCAACGAGGCTGGCAAAGCATTTCCGAACTGGCTGACAGCCTGATTGAAGCAGCCCTGCACATGGCAATACAACTGATTGCTCCCCGTGTCGGGCAAATGCCATCAGGCCGGTTTTGTGTGATTGGCCTGGGCAAGCTTGGTGGCAATGAACTCAACCTTGGCTCCGATATTGATTTATTGTTCTTATGGCAGGCCGAAGGTCACAGTAGTGGCGGTCGCCGATCGCTTCCGGCTGCGGAATATTACAGTCAGCTGAGCCGCATGTTGATCCGCCTGCTGGATGAACCCACCGTCAATGGTCGTGTCTGGCCGACAGACATGCGCCTGCGCCCCGGCGGCGCCAGTGCCGCCATCGCCTCTGGATTGCAGGCGAGTATCGATTATTATCTGAATTATGGCCAGACCTGGGAGCGCGCCATGCTGCTCAAGGCACGTCCTGTTGCCGGCGATATGGAAACCGGTCAGTGTTTTTTACAGGCTTTGCTCCCTTTCAAATTTCGTCGCTATCTTGATTATACCACCGTCACCGCGCTTGCCGATATGAAAAAACGGATTGACCTTCAGCAGGCGGTCGCTGTTGGCAGGCCCGGTTATGATGTCAAACGCGGCAGGGGCGGTATTCGGGAAATTGAGTTTATTGTGCAAGCCCTGCAACTGCTCAACGGGGCGCGCATCACCGCTTTACAAAGCGAGCGTTCAACATCAGGCGCACTGAATGTGTTGCAACAGGCGAATATCATCCCGGCAGCACAAGCTAGGCAACTTCGCCACAGCTATATATTCTGGCGACGCATGGAGCATGCGATTCAGGCAAGGCGCGGCGAGCAAACACAAAAGCTTCCCGCAGATTATCAGCAATGGCTTCCCGAACTGCTGTCCAGTCCCGATATTGCCGCTGACATGCAGAATCATGCCCAGGCTGTCCACAGCCTGTTTCAAAATCATGTGTTGCCGCAATATCAGCAACAAGGTGGAGATAACTGGCTGCACGCTGACAACCTCCCTGCCCGCTTAAGCAGCGAGCAGCAACGCCATATCCGGCAGTGCATGCAACGCATCCGCCAGCACCTGCGACGCGGTATATTACCTGAACGCGCTGAAGCACAGTTAGAGCGCA
>JALSZZ010000145.1 GCA_027075825.1 Mariprofundaceae bacterium
AGGCCCCGATGACTTCCATCGGCAGCTGTTCGATTTCGGCGCACACGCCTTGGTCAAGTTTCGTTTCAATGCGTTCAACAGATGGTGGGACCACCACCTCGCTGGCTCCGACCAGTATCGTGGTGCGCGGTGTATACTGGGCATATTCGACCAGCATCTCCATCATAGCCCGGTGATGACTGGTGATCCCGGTGACAATGAGCGGCTGAAGGTTGGTCGCTTCCAGCTCCCGCCGGATGATGGCCTTGCGCAGCATCCACATGGGTTTGACCGGCAGGGATACCGGTGAGCTGAGACGTGCCAGCCCCAGCAGCAGTTCGCTCGAGACCCGTGGGCCGTCCTGCAGGAAGAATGTCCTTGAGCCAGGGGGGTGCGGGATCGGCAGCATCGCCCGGACCAGGGGGTCGGAAGCAAGGTTCAGGAAGCTTTTCCAGGATTTCTGGTCCGGATCCTCGGCTTCCGTGGGGATCTGGTGGGGACATTCCCCACCAGGATTCTTGATGCGGATCTTCTGTCTCAAGCCGACGAAGTTGACAACTTCATCCGATTGAACCAGCCAGGCAATATTGTCGATCCAGTGGAGGCCGAAGCACTCAACAGCTACCGCTCTTGTTGCCATTTTTGCCTTGCTGAATGAGCAGGAATTTCAATGCTTCGCGGCCCGCCGGCGTTTCCGGGCGCAAGGCAAGTGCCTCGATGTTCTTGCGCCATACGTCTTTCCCGGTGCGACGAAAGAATTTCACCGACGTCCAGTAAAGCTGAAGGCTTTCATCAATGTTCGACATAACTGCTCCACAATTCGATTGCCGTTGTCTTCAGATACTCAGCCAGGTCCTGCATGTCCAACAAAGTCAGATCATGCACCCCCTGTTCGACACGCCGGAGCTTTATCGCCGACCATCCGATCTGTTCGGCCGCGTCCGACAGCCGCTGGTGGCGATGGAAACGATGCTCGTACACGGCCCGACCGATCTTGGCATGCACCCTCGAGATCGGTGTCGCCTGTAGATGCCCGGTCGGTCTGATCCGGGTGTTCCTGATATTCCGCTCGCGCAGGATCTGTTGCACCCGTCGTGGCGACAACCCGTATGCCCGGGCGATTTCGGACGCAGTCTTTCCGTCCCGGGCATCCTGACAAATGGTCAGATCCCGTTCCTTCATCTCGCTTCTTGTCATGTTGCTGACCCTGGTAGTTCTCGTGAGTGATGGTATCAGTTCAAGCGCCGGTAGGGGTATTTCTCCGGGCGCTTCTTGATAAGGTTGTGAAAGCAGGATCCTACGGACTCGGCCCGGACAATTTCCTGAAAGACCTCCCGGGGAACCTTGTCATAGGCATACTCGGCACCCCCGTGAAAACGGATGAACAGTCGATTGTCCTGATAACCCACCGCATCAATGTTACTACTTTGCACGTTTACCCACATGATAACCTCCTTTACTTCGAATAACCAAACGAATCGATTGTTCTCAGTAAAAGATCGGTTGCCAACTGATAGCTCCATATGTGGAAACTTTATGGCAATCATGTGCCCACAAGTTGAAAAGGCAATGCTTTTCTGGCTTCATTTCGCGAAATTGGATTTGGATAGTATCTAAAAGTATAGGTGTATTAACTGTTGTCATTCCACGGTGACTTCTGGTATCAAAGTGGTGATTTCGCGAAATGGAGGAAATCCTGATGGGAATACATGAAAAGACAGTAGAAATCGTCAAGGCCTATGTGTCCAACAACCAGATAGGCCTCGACGATGTGGTCAAGCTCATCAAGGACGTTCAGGCGCTCGTGGAAGGAAGCTCCACGGAAGGATCATCTCTCGCTCCAGCCGTCCCGATCGAAGAGTCATACGGGGATGATTTCATCATCTGCCTCGAGGACGGCAAGAAGATGAAGACCCTCAAGAGGTATCTGCGCACCCAGTACAACATGACCCCCGAGGAATACCGCAGGAAATGGGGGCTGCCCGAGGATTACCCGATGGTCTGCCCGGCATATTCGAGGGAACGCCGGGCAATTGCCAAGGGGATGGGCCTTGGAACCCCGAAGAACAAGGGGAAGGTCGCCTAGGGATCACAATAGGCGACATCAGCATATCCCCGTGCCTCCTCCAGGCCCAGGGTGAAGGCCTTCAATTCCTCGGCCGTCCCGAATGAAAAGACCTTGGTGGCACCGAGCTTCTCCAGTTCGCAAAGATCGGCCTCGCCGTTCACAAAGGCCTCTATGGCGTTCACGCCATAGAGGACCACAACCTTATGCAGCTTCTGGGACATGGATGAATTCTGATCTCCTTTCTTTCCTGAGCTGTCCCTTAGGAGAAAGGCCGACAAACACACCCTCGGGATCCAGAAAGCGGAGATCGTGTTCATCCCCGTCGATCATCGGATATCCGTTGAATGCTCTGGCCTTTCTGGCCACGATGACAGCTACGTTCATGCCTGCCCCCACCACGTTCATTGCCTGCGAAACATTGCTCTCCGACATCGAGAATGTCAGATGGTAGTTGTCCGGCCTGGGCCGGAACATCCTCTTGTAATGCTTGGTATAATCATAGAATTGCGTGTCCGGGAATACCTCCATGATGTTGTTGAAGGTTCCTGATTTCGTGCCGTATCTCTCGGCCAGTTCAGGGGTCACGGTAACCTGTTGGCGTTCCCACTGCCAGTCGCTGAAGACGTTGAGCCTGATCGCCGCGTCCCGGTAATTGGCAATCTCCCGATACAGCTTTTCGAGGAAAGACTGGCGGTCCTCGAAGAACCACAGGGTCTTGATGATCCGCGAGATCCACACCGGGTTGCAGGGATCGGTCTTCTTGTGCAGGTAATGCGCCCCGAGGCCGGTCTCGAACAGGCAGAACTTCGTGCATTCCGGTGTCCGGCTGGCGCAGATCTCGTATCCGGAGGTCTTCGCTGGGGCCAGCGACAGCCCGAGGGCTTTTCGCCAGCCCTTGCGAAGCTTGGCATTTTCGCGGCTCAACAGGTTCGACGGCCGCCAGCCCGAGTCAAGGCCAAGGGCCATTTGCAGGACATCTGGATGGCCGAAACAAAGGAGGAGGCAGAGGCCGCATTCGATTTCTTTGTCGAGGTCTATGGCGTGAAATACGAGCGTGCCGTTGAAAAGCTGACCAAGGACCGGGACGTGCTGCTGACCTTCTATGACTTCCCGGCTGAACATTGGAAACACATCCGCACATCGAACGCC
>JALSZZ010000146.1 GCA_027075825.1 Mariprofundaceae bacterium
TGGCCGCGTCAAGGAAGCGCTCAGCCTCTATGATGACCGTCAGATCAGCATCAATGGCCATACCGATAATCAGGGCGACATCAAGAAAAATCAAAAGCTTTCACTGGCTCGCGCTGAGGCAGTGATGGACTTTTTTGTCGCTGCCGGCGTTGATCCGGATCGACTGAAGGCCTATGGTTATGGCGAGGTTCGTCCGATTGCCAGTAATGAGTTTGCGCGTGGCCGTGAAATGAACCGGCGTATTGACGTGGTCATTGAGGCGCCTGCGAAAGATGATGCCACTGATACACAGACGACAGAGAAGCATCAGGACGCGAATGACGCATCCTGAACCTTCAAATATGGCGGACGATAGCGACCGCCAGCAATTACAGCATGCGCTGCAGGCCGTCCTTCATTCCGAAATCACGGCGGATGACATGCATATGATGACAGCGGTATTGCACGAAATCCACATGGGGCTGGAAGTATTCCGCCCCTACAAGGACAAACGCAAAGTCACCTTTTTTGGCTCGGCACGCACGCCATCGCATGACCCCCGCTATATTCAGGCCCGGAATTGCGCCCACATCCTGACGCAGGCGGGCTTTATGGTGATCACAGGCGGTGGCGGCGGCATTATGCATGCTGCCAATGAAGGCGCAGGATTCCTTAATTCTTTTGGCATCAACATCAATCTGCCGATGGAACAGCGTCCCAATCCGGTGGTGGATGGTTCACCGCGTCATTTTTACTGCAAGTATTTCTTTACCCGCAAACTGTTTTTTTTGCGTGAAAGCAGCGCTGTGGTGCTGTGTGCCGGTGGTTTTGGCACACTGGATGAGGCCTTTGAAACATTAACCCTGCTGCAAACAGGCAGAAACCCTCCCATTCCGGTGGTCTTGCTGGAAGCTCCCGGCGATGATTACTGGGGCCCGTTTATTGATTCGTGGATTCGCCGGCTCACCGATGATGGGCTGATTTCTGTGGATGATCGCCAGTTTCTGTTTCATACCGATTCAGTGGCAGCGGCGGCAGATCATATTCGTGATTACTACCTGAACTACCACAGCTTTGCTTACCTGGATGATATGGTGCTGCTGCGCATGGAGCATGCGCTTTCCGATACAGCGCTGGCCCGTCTCAATGCAGAATTTTCCGATGCCATCGCCAGCGGCAACATCAAGGCGCTGGAAGCCTGTGAAATCCCTGATAACCCGGAAGGCAAGCCCGGCCTGTGCATGCACTTAAATCCACGACGACTGAATGTTCTGCCGCAGATGATCAGCCGTATCAATGCCCTTTATCGTCAGGACATGCTCAAATCACTGGTGGCAACATCCACAGAAGATCACACAACCTGATGCGCATTCTGGCTATCGAAAGCTCCTGCGATGAAACAGGTGTCGCCATTTACGATACGCAACAGCGTTGTTTGCTGGCCAATGAGTTAGCCTCACAAATTGATGCTCATGCCTGTTTTGGTGGCGTGGTGCCGGAGCTGGCTTCGCGAGAACATTGCCGTATTCTGCCCCGCATGGTGGATGCCGCCATGCAACAGGCAGCAATCGACTGGCAGGCGCTGGATGCTGTTGCTGTCACCAGCGGCCCCGGCCTGATGGGCGCATTGCTGGTGGGTAGCAGTTATGCGCGGGCCGCAGCCACGGTGCATGGTTTGCCACTGTTGCCGGTGCATCACCTGGAAGGCCATATACTGGCCTTTGGCCTGCAGGAAAATCTGCCGCCCATGCCCATGATTGCGCTGCTGGTCTCCGGCGGCCATACCTTGCTGGTGCGCGTTGACGGCATTGGCCGCTACCGGCTGCTGGGGCAGACGCTGGATGATGCTGCGGGTGAATGTTTTGACAAATCAGCGCGACTGCTCGGTCTCCCCTACCCTGGCGGCCCGCAGCTTTCCGCGCTGGCCAGACAAGGGCATGCCGGGCGCTTTACCCTGCCGCGCCCCATGTTGCGCAAGGATAATCTGGATTTCAGTTTTTCCGGCCTTAAAACGGCTGTGCTGCATGCAGCCAATACCCTGGATAAGCATGATACCCAGGGTCACGCTGATCTGGCCAGAGAAGTGGAAACCGCTATTTGCGAGGTTCTGGTCAACAAAACCCTGCGTGCCTGCCAACAGGAGAAGATTGCACATGTGGTACTGGCTGGCGGTGTTGCCGCCAATCAGCAGTTACGCCAGCACCTGCAACAACAGGCAAGCCGACAGGATATTGCCTGCTATCTCCCGGCGTTGTCTTACTGCACCGATAATGCTGCGATGATCGCTTACGCTGCCGCCTGCCGCCTGCAAGCTGGTCTGGATCGCCAAAGTAAGGACTGGGATGCCAATCCACGGCAATCCTTATTTCAGAACTAAGTGTGGCTCGGGGCCAGAGGCCCCTCCTACAGGCGAAACCACACGCGCCGCCGGAACGCCCCAGACCACGAGCTTCGACTGTAGGAGCGGTCTCCAGACCGCGAACCGAATCACAAATCACGAAGATTTCCAGGCACGGTTCGGGGCCAGATGCCCCTCCTACAGGTGGGAACCACACGCACCGCCGAAACGTCCCCAGACCACGGGCTTCGACTGTAGGAGCGGTCTCCAGACCGCGAACCGAATCACAAACCGCGAAGGTTTCCAGGCATGGTTCGGGGCCAGAGATCCCCTACAGACGGGAACCACACGCACCGCCGGAACGCCTCAGACCACGGACTTCAAATGTAGGAGCGGTCTCCAGACCGCGAACCGGATCACAAACCACGAAGATTTCCAAATGTTGGGACGGTCTTCAAACCGCGAACCGAACTTTCCAGCAAGCGGCGAATACCTGTGGGCACGGCTGGCGCTTCGTCGGGAGCAAACCATGCGCCTTCGCCGTCTGGCTGATCATCACGCCATTGGGTGTAGAGATGCAGATGGCGGTGGGTGAGCTGGTGGACCAAATCGGGGCGAACGTTTTTTTCTGGCGTGAAAGCCTCAACAGGTGGCGTCCACAACGAAGCCCAGATGCCTGTGGCCGGGCGTTGTTGCAGCCATAGCTTGTTGCCCTGGTGGTAAATATGCACGCGCCAGTGCAGGGACTGCATGCGCACGGATTTGGCTGCCGGGCGCATGGTCTCCATACCCTGCCTGCGGGCGCGGCATATGCTCTGCCACGGGCAGTCAGCGCAGGCGGGAGAACGCTTGCAGATTGTCGC
>JALSZZ010000147.1 GCA_027075825.1 Mariprofundaceae bacterium
TGGCCATTGTGCTGGGGGTATTGCGCATTCTCACAGGCTGGCCGCTGCATCTTTGTATTCTCAGCGGTTATGCGATGGTCATGCTGATGACGATTGTTGCGCCGGATGAAATCATTGGCATTGCCTACGATGCCGGTGGCGTGACCACTTCAACCATTACCGTGCCGCTGGTAACGGCGCTGGGCGTTGGCCTGGCCGCTTCGATTCGTGGTCGTAATCCTGTGCTCGATGGCTTTGGCCTGATTGCCTTTGCTTCGCTGTTGCCCATGCTGTTTGTGATGGGCTATGGCATGCTGGTGCTGGGGACGTAAATGCTGACGCATATCTGGCAAACGCTGCTGGCCACTATGGGGGATGTATTGCCCATTGTGGCGGTTCTGATCGGCTTTCAGTTGCTGGTGTTACGTCAGCCCATTCCCCGGGTGTGGGAAGTCTCACGTGGCTTTTTGTATGTTTTGCTGGGGCTGGTACTGTTTCTGATTGGTCTGGATGATGCTGTTTTTCCGCTTGGTGATGTGATGGCCCGTCAGCTGACTGATCCGGCCTTTCTGTTTGACGGCAGGCTGCCGGTTGTGCCATCGCCGCTTGATTACGGCTGGGTGTATGCGTTTGCTTTTGCCATCGGTCTGGCCACAACGCTGGCTGAACCTTCGCTGATTGCCGTGGCCATGAAAGCCGAGCAGGTGTCTGCCGGGGGCATTTCGGCGCTGGGCTTGCGGCTGGCGGTGTCGGTAGGCGTGGCTGTCGGGGTCAGCATTGGCTGTTACCGCATTATCAGTGGCACGGACTTATGGATGTATATTCTCACGGCCTACAGTTGCGTATTGCTGCAAACCTTGCGGGCACCGCGCATGATTATTCCGCTGGCCTATGATTCTGGCGGGGTGACCACCTCAACCGTTACCGTGCCTTTGCTGGCGGCGCTTGGCCTGGGGCTGGCCTCGACCATTCCGGGGCGGAACCCGGTGGTGGATGGTTTTGGCCTGATTGCTTTTGCCAGCGTTTTTCCCATTATCAGCGTATTGTCATACGCACAGATAGTTCAGTGGCTGGAACGCCGAAAAGGGGATGCCGATGCACTTTAAATTACTGATTGCACTTGTCGAAAAAAGCCGGACAGACACGGTGATGGAAGCCGCCCGTGCTGCCGGGGCCACTGGCGCGACGATCGTTGGCGATGCCAGAGGTGAGGGTCTGAATCCGAAAAAAACATTTTTTGGCCTGGCGCTGGAGACGCAACGCGATATGCTGCTGTTTCTTGTTGAGGAGCATCTTAGCCGACGCATTCTGGAACATATCGCCGCCAGCGCCATGCTGGAAGAAAACCCCGGTTCCGGTGTCGCTTTTCAACTGGATGTGGAAGATGCCATTGGCCTGAAATCCCAGATCAGCACCTTGATTGAAGAAGTGGAGGAAGAGCTGTGAGCGAAGAAAAACGACATCATTATGTCACCGTGCGTGATGTGATGAAATCGGAATTTGATCTGATCAGTAGTCGGGTGACCGTGCGGGAAGCGCTGAATACCATGCGCTATGTCGAAACCAAGTGCCTGATCGTGGATAAAATTGACGATACGGATGAGTATGGTATCGTGGTCATCGCTGATATTGCCAAACAGGTACTGGCCAAAAACCGCTCGCCTGATCGCATTTCCGTGTATGAAATCATGACCAAACCCGCCATTACCGTTCATCCTGATATGGATATTCGCCACGCCAGCCGCCTGTTCGGGCAGACGGGCTTAAGTCGCGCGCCGGTGGTGGACGGAAATACACAGCAGGTTATTGGCATTGTCAGCTATACGGATATGGTTATTCACGGGCTTCTTCGTCTGGAAGAAGCGCGCAGCAGGGGGGGGTGACGGCAATGGACAGTACGCAGATCAGCGCCGAACTCGTTGGCAGCACGCAGGCGCAACGCGCACGCATTGCCGGACGCGCTGTGATGCGCGTATTACCATTGCTGGCCATCAAAGCTGGCGAACGGCCTTTTGATTATTGGCCGGGCGGTAAACGTGTCACTTATGTGCATGTGCTGTTTCGCCTGCTGCTGCCTGCCCTGACAGATAAAGTCAAAGTGGCATTAACAACCTCGGAGCTTGCCCGGATCGCACATGATTCGTCGCAGCAGGCGCATGTGCAACATCTGGTGCAGGCTGTTCGCAATGTCGGACGTATCATGGAAAATCATGATTATCCGGCCATGTGCGAGGCCATGCTGGCGGCACTGCAACGCAGTGAGGAGGCGGTGAATTCCGCCGTTCATCATTATATTGTCGGCAGTGATTACTATGATACGCTGAAGGAAGAAAAATACAGCGTGGTTGAGCAGGAACGTTATACACCCGTGACGGTGACGGCTTATTCGTCTGCTGCCGTTGGCACATATTCCGCTGTGCCATCTGACGGTGGTGTTAATCCTGCGGCTGAACAACTGATCCGGGATCTGGAAGAAATGTTGCGGCGCGATATTCTTCATATCGGTTCGCGTGATCTGCATGATCGACCGCTGCCTGCCGGTATTCCACTGTGGCATCAGTCTGCGGTGCCAGCCATGATCAACGAGTCCGGCGGACGCATGATACAATGGCTGACGGCATTGGGTGGCGATTGCCCCCGCTGGGGTCAGTTGTATCAGGCGCTGTTGCGTGGTCAGTTATAAACCATCACCCTGCCAGAGGAGAAGAGATACGATTCATGACAACATCTTTTGAACTTATTCCGGCCATTGATCTGAAAGGTGGCCATTGCGTGCGCCTGAAACAAGGGCGCATGGAGGATGCCACGGATTATGGCGAAGATCCGGCAGCCATGGCCGAACACTGGCAGCGCTGCGGCGCCAGACGGCTGCATCTGGTCGATCTTGATGGTGCTTTTGCCGGTGAACCGGCGAACCGGTCAGCGATTGAGGCCATATGCCAGCGTATGCAGATTCCGGTGCAATTAGGCGGCGGCCTGCGCCATATGGCGAGTATTGAGGGCATGCTGGCACTTGGTGTTGAACAGGTGATTCTGGGCTCGGTGGCTGTTTCACAGCCAGCCATGGTGATCGAAGCCTGCAAGGCATTTCCGGGTAAAATCTGCGTCGGTATTGATGCCAGGGGTGGCCGCGTGGCTGTGCATGGTTGGGATGATGTCACCGAACTGGCTGCCATCGAGCTGG
>JALSZZ010000148.1 GCA_027075825.1 Mariprofundaceae bacterium
CACCCCTGATGATGTATTTCTCCATATAATCGTAAAGCCGACGAATGGCGGTGGAGAAAATATTCAGCAGTTCGTTTTCAAGCGCAAAAGGCAGATATTCACGGGCATCTTCACCAGAAACACGAACAGGCATGCGTCTGACATCAATACGGCACAAATCAGCAGGCACATCACCACGCGCCCGGATAGGTTTGTACCAGCTCCAGCGATAATCGAAATAGTCAGGGGACAGCATGTATTCTCCTTCTACCCTGTAGCCTGATCATATCAGACAGACTTGTTAACAAAAAACGGCAAGACTGAAGCCGTTGCAATCGAAGCTGTTGCAATCCATTTGCCTTACGCCTGATGGCCTCCCGGGCGTCTGTCGGACGTTGCCAGTCGTCACGAGAAATAGCGGGATTGAGTCAAATATACGGCCTGTTGGCAACGAATAGCTGCGCTATTGAACAAAAACAGGACGAAGATTTGGCCAATATCCGGTTTTTCGCAGCAGATTTGCCAAAGTCTGACAGACTCCTAGCCTGCGGCCAATGAAAACAGTCTCTTTTTTTCGTCAGGCGATCGTTGCCATTTCTCTGCTGTTGTGTGTGACCTGTGTCACAGCGGCCGCCGATCCTGCACCAGAAGCACAAAAAACGATTGCGGTCACGCTTCCGCCGCTGGCCGGCATTCTCCATTGGATGCAACCTTCGCTTACCGCGCACTGCCTGTTGCCTGAGGGAGCCGAACCCCACCACTTTCACCCCGGGGCACGCCAGCTCGAACGTGCCGCGCAGGCTGATATATTGCTGCGCAGCAGCGCTGATGATGGCAACTGGTTCGATGCAGGGCTGATCAGCGAGGCACGCATTATGGACGTTTGGCCGGCATCTGAAAAGGGGGCAGGGCACGCCTGGCTGGATTTTACAGCCGTTGACGCAGCATTACCCCACATTGCCAGGCGGTTAATCAAAGCAGGTTTCATCGATACAGCGCAATGGTCGGCCCGGCAGGCAACGCTGAAGGGTGATGTCAACAGTATTCAGCAGCAATGGCAAACAATCCTGCCTGCCCTGAAAAAACGCGGGGTGCTGATGCAGCATCCTTCGTGGCAACCATTGTTCGAGCGTCTTGGTGTACCGGTTTATGCCGTGCTGGAGCGTCGCACTGCGGGTCATCATCATGGCTTTACAGCGCACAGGCTGGAGCATGCCCTGCAAGCTGTCATACAACACCCTGATGCCCTGTTGATTGCTGATCCCCGTCATGATGACAAAGGACTGAAGTGGTTGCAGCAGCAGCATCCGCAAAGCCAGCTTGTGTATCTCTCTTCCATGGGTTCATGTCATCAGCGCTGGCCTGCCTTTCAAGCTGAAAATATAGCGAAATTACAATCCGCGCTGACAAACAGACAATGACCACCACCGTCATTGAGGCACATCAGCTAAGCCTGCAACTGGCAGGTAAATGCGTGCTCGACGGTGTTTCATTGCACATCGGGCGCGGCCACTTCCTCGGCATTGTTGGTCCCAATGGGGCTGGCAAAAGCAGTCTGATTGGTATTCTTACCGGGCGCCACCCCCACTACCAGGGTCTGTTACGACTGTTTGGCATGGATGTTTCTTCACGCAATCGCCGCCGCCTGCTTTCACGCATTGGTTATTTACACCAGATGCACAGTTCGCAATCCCATCTTCCCATGCGTGTTGCGGATGTCGTCGCCATGGGACTGGCAAGCTGGAACCGACCCTTATGGCACCGTTTGGATCGCCAGTCGAGCATTGAAAAAGCCTTGCAGCAAGTGGATATGGAAGATTTTCGTGATGCCGATTTTCGCTATCTGTCCGGTGGCCAGATGCAGCGGGTTCGGCTGGCGCGGGCGCTGGTTCGGACACCGGAATTATTGTTGCTCGATGAGCCTGCAGCAGCCATGGACAACAAACATCAACAGCAACTCTATCGCCTGCTGCGTCGCCTGTGCGATGAAACCGGCATGAGCGTAGTCATGGTAGAGCATGATATTGCCGCCATTACGGGCTATGTGGATTCTGTTGCCTGTCTGAATCAGCGTATTCATTACCATGCCATGAAAGGCGAGCAGATTCCTGAGGATATCTGGCACCAGATGTATGGCTCGCATATGCATGTGATTGCCCATGACAGCGGCTGTATTGGCTGCTGCGAGGTCACATGATGCAATGGATGGCCTTTTTTCACAGCCCGGTGATACAACAGGCACTGTTGCCTGCCGGGCTGATTGCCCTGGTGACGGCCTCCATGTCAGTAATGATTCTGGCCCATCGGTTGTCGTTTCTTACTGTCGGGGTATCGCACGCATCACTGGCCGGGCTGGGCATTGCCGCGACGCTGGCGCTGCCGGTATTGCCAACAGCAACGCTGATTGCCATCCTGCTGGCGGTCTTGCTGGCATGGATGCCAGCAGCGGAAGGCATTAGTGAAGATACGGGGACAGGACTGCTTTTTGCCGGTAGCATGGCCCTCGGCATTGTGCTGTTATCGCGGCTGAGTGCCAGCGATATCAACCTGTTCTCATTGCTCTTTGGCGATGTGTTGACGATCAGCCATAGCGAAAAACTGTGGCTGGCGCTGGTCGCCGTGATCATTCTCGGCTTATTGCTGATCTTTGCCCGCCGCTGGTGGGCCATTGCCTTTGATCCGGTAACAGCAGAAGCATCCGGTTTGCCAGTGCAGACTTTGCGCGTACTGCTTTATGCTGCTGTGGGCATGACGGTCATGATGTGCGTCAAACTGGTGGGCGTGGTATTGACCACTGGCATGCTGGTATTACCAGCGGCCGCAGCATGGTTCTGGGGGCGCTCGCCTGGCGGGCTGTGGCTGATCAGTGTTGCCCTGGCCATGCCGGGAACCTATGGCGGACTGTACCTTTCGTATGTAGAAGACTGGCCTTCCGGAGCAACGGTGGTGCTGGTTTTGTGCCTTATATTTTTATGTAGCTGGGGGCTGGCATGGCTCAGACAACAACACGGGAAAAAGCCGGACACGCCGGCATAATGCTGCGTATGCTAGCCGGTGGCTATGATATGATCATTCTGCTGTCACTGGCATTTATCGCCTTTATTCCTGTCTCTCTGGCCGAGCAAAGTTTCGGTCCGTCACCCAACTGGCTGAAACAGGCCTTGTGGACAACACTGG
>JALSZZ010000149.1 GCA_027075825.1 Mariprofundaceae bacterium
GTACCAGCCGGTAACAGGCGGCCAAGGATGACATTTTCTTTCAATCCTGTCAGCCAGTCCACCTTACCAGCGAGCGCTGCTTCGGTAATAACACGCGTTGTTTCCTGGAAAGAAGCCGCAGAAATAAAGGATTCTGTATTCAGCGCAGCCTTGGTAATTCCCAGTAATACCGGCTCATATTGCGCCGGTACCTTGCCTGCTGCTTCCAGCTTGCGGTTCACGGCCAGCAGGCGCTTGCGTTCGACCTGTTCACCGGCAACATAGTCGCTCGATCCCGGATCAGTGACCAGCACCTTGCGCATCATCTGACGCACAATCACTTCAATATGCTTGTCGTTGATCTTCACGCCTTGCAGACGATACACTTCCTGCACTTCGTTGATCAGATAATTGGCCAGCGCCTCAATGCCCAGCACCTTCAGAATATCCTGTGGCGCAGGTGAGCCTTCCATCAGTCGTTCACCACGACGCACATGGTCACCTTCCTGAACAATCAGGTGGCTTTCCTTGGGAATCTGATATTCGACATCATCGCTGCCATCATCCGGGTGGATATACACGCGACGCTTACCGCGAATATCCTTACCAAAGTAAATGGAGCCGTCTTTGGCGGCAATAAAGGCCAGTGTTTTCGGTTTGCGCGCTTCAAACAACTCAACAACCCGTGGCAAACCACCGGTAATATCCCTGGTCTTTGATGTTTCACGCGGCAAACGCGCCAGCACATCGCCTGCGCGAATCTCGTCGCCTGGTTTGACATTCAGAATAGCGCCCGGCGACAGGAAGTAGCGAGCGGCCACACCCGTACGCGGAATGGTAATCGGCTCACCTTCCGGCACCGCTGGATCCACAATATGAATTTGCGGACGCAATACCGTCGTCCGGCTTTCACTGAACTGAATGACCACGCGACTGGTCAGGCCGGTCACTTCATCCACCTGATCGCGCACGGTGCGGCCATCTTCCACATCTTCAAAACGCAACTGACCGCCAACCTCGGCAATCAATGGCATGGTATAGGGATCCCAGTCGGCCAGCATGGCGCCGGATTTGACCACATCGCCATCGGCAACGCGCAGCCGCGAACCATAAGGGACGCGGTGACGCTCGGCTTCCTTGCCAAGGTTATCAATAATCACCAGTTCGGTATGGCGATTGATCACAATGCTGTCACCCTGGGTGTTTTCAACCACCACCGCATCTTCCAGTTGTACCGTACCATTGGCGCGGGCTTCCACCGAAGCCTGCTCGGCAGAACGGGAAGCCGTGCCACCAACGTGGAAGGTACGCATGGTCAGCTGTGTGCCTGGCTCACCAATTGACTGCGCCGCAATCACACCGACAGCTTCACCCAGCGATACCGGTGTTGCATGGGCCAGATCACGACCATAGCAAGTGGCGCAAACACCTTCTTCAGCTTCACAGGTCAGCACGGAACGAATGCGCACGCTTTCAATATCCGCTTCTTCAATTTTCGCTGCCAGTATCTCATTAACCATGGCGCCGGCGGGCGCAATTTCCTCGCCTGTTTCAGGGTGAACCGCAGCCTCCAGCAGTACGCGGCCAAGTACACGTTCGCTCAACGGTTCAATGATCTCGCCACTTTCTACCAGCGCCGACAGGGTAATACCCTTATCGGTACCGCAATCCTGAACATTGACCACGGCATCCTGCGCCACATCCACCAGACGACGGGTCAGGTAACCGGAGTTGGCCGTCTTCAGCGCGGTATCAGCCAGGCCTTTACGCGCACCATGGGTCGAAATAAAGTACTGCAAAACCGTCAGCCCTTCACGGAAGTTGGCGGTAATAGGCGTTTCAATGATGGAGCCATCCGGCCTGGCCATCAGACCGCGCATGCCGGCAAGCTGACGAATCTGCTGTGCTGAACCACGCGCCCCGGAGTCGGCCATCATGAACACCGAGTTAAAGGTTGGCGTTACTTCCTTCTGGCTGCCATCTTCGCTGATCAGTTCTTCGCTGGAGAGGTTATCCATCATCGCCGCTGCCACTTTTTCCGAAGCATGCGTCCACAGGTCAATCACCTTGTTATAGCGTTCATCAGAGGTGATCAAACCATCACGGTATTGTTGCTGCACTTCTTTGACGGCAGTTTCCGTTTCTTCCACCAGCGTATATTTTTCATCCGGAATAACCACATCATCCAGACAAAAAGAAGCGCCGGAACGTGTGGCATACTCGTAACCCAGCCGCTTGATGTTATCCGCCAGCACGACAGTGTCCTTGTTGCCAGCCAGACGATAGCTCTCCTCAATCAGTTTCGCTACCCGCTTCTTGACCAACACACAGTTGATCAGTGAGAAAGGCAGTTTCTCTGGCAATACGGTGGAAAGAATGGCGCGACCTGCCGTTGTTTGCTCCCGCTGCCCGCGTATCCGGCATGTCACCCGCGCATGCAGGCCGACAACACCGGCATCATAGGCACGTTCAACCTCTTTCGGTGAAGCAAACGACATGCCCTCACCCTTTTCAAAGGGTTTTTCCCGGGTGAGATAATACAAGCCGAGTACCATATCCTGTGTGGGCACGATAACAGGCTTGCCGGTGGCTGGTGAGAGCACATTGTTGGAAGCCAGCATCAGGGCGCGGGCCTCGGTTTGCGCCTCAATGGAAAGGGGGACATGCACAGCCATCTGGTCGCCATCAAAGTCAGCATTAAAAGCCGTACACACCAGCGGGTGCAACTGAATGGCCTTACCCTCAATCAGCAATGGCTCAAAGGCCTGGATGCCCAGACGATGCAAGGTCGGCGCACGGTTGAGCATCACCGGGTGCTGATGAATCACTTCAGCCAGAATATCCCACACTTCCGGGATTTCCTGTTCCACCAGACGCTTGGCTGCTTTGATGGTCGTTGCCAGACCACGCGCTTCCAGCTTGTGGTAAATGAACGGGCGGAATAACTCCAGCGCCATTTTCTTTGGCAGTCCGCATTGATGCAGTTTCAGCTCAGGGCCGACTACAATCACCGAACGACCAGAATAATCAACGCGCTTACCGAGCAGATTCTGACGAAAACGCCCCTGCTTGCCCTTGATCACGTCGGACAGTGACTTCAGCTGACGGCGATTGGTACCGGTAATCGGCTTGGAGCGGCGGTCATTGTCAAACAGTGCATCAACCGATTCCTGTAGCATACGCTTTTCGTTACGGGTGATAATTTCCGGCGCATTCAGTTCCAGCAAACGGCGCAGGCGATTATTGCGGTTAATCACCCGACGATACAAATCATTCAGGTCAGAGGTGGCAAAGCGTCCGCCGTCAAGCGATACCAGCGGACGAATTTCCGGTGGCAACACGGGAATGGCTTCCAGTATCATCCATTCCGGCTTGTTGCCAGACTCAATCATGGCATCCACCGTCTGCAAACGCTTGGTCAGTTTGGTCAGGCGGGTAACGGCACGCGTGGCGGCAATCTGCGCCCGCAATGTCTGACGTTCTTCCTCCAGATCAATGCTTTGCAGCATTTCACGGATGGCTTCTGCGCCCATGCCCGCACGAAATTCTTCGCCGTAGGCCTCAAATGCTTCAATATACTCATCTTCTGTCAGTACCTGATACTGGTCGAGACTGGTCAGTCCCGGATCAAGCACCACATAAGATTCAAAATAAAGAACCCGCTCCAGTTCTTTCAGCGTCTTGTCCAGCAACAAGCCGATGCGTGATGGCAGGCTCTTCAGATACCAGATGTGGGCCACCGGCGCTGCCAGATCAATATGCGCCATGCGTTCGCGGCGAACTTTGAACTGGATGACTTCCACGCCGCATTTTTCACAAACAACGCCACGGTGTTTCAGCCGCTTGTATTTGCCGCACAAACACTCATAATCCTTGATCGGGCCAAAAATCTTGGCGCAGAACAAGCCATCGCGCTCCGGCTTAAAGGTGCGATAGTTAATGGTTTCAGGCTTTTTCACCTCGCCAAATGACCATGAACGAATTTTCTCCGGACTGGCCAGCCCGACCCGCAGGCCATCGAACTTGTCGATACCCGTGGGTTTCTGGAACATATTAAGCAGTTGCTGCATGACTTATTCCTCTTCCTCTGCCGGCTTTTTGATCATTTCAAGATCAATACACAAGGCATTGAGCTCCTTGTTCATCACATTGAACGATTCAGGCAAACCCGCTTCAAAGGTCATATCGCCACGTACAATGGATTCGTACATACGGGTGCGCCCCTGCACATCATCGGATTTCACCGTCAGCATTTCCTGCAGGGTATAGGCGGCGCCGTAGGCTTCCAGCGCCCATACTTCCATTTCGCCGAAACGCTGACCACCGAACTGCGCCTTACCGCCCAGTGGCTGTTGCGCCACCAGTGAATAAGGGCCGGTTGAACGGGCGTGAATCTTCTCATCTACCAGATGATGCAGCTTGAGAATATACATCTGACCCACGGTGACCGGACGGTCAAAGGCCTCACCGGTACGACCATCATACAGGGTACACTGGCCGCCGACAGATACGCCAGCCTGCGCCAGCATGCGGTGAATATCTTTTTCCTTTGCGCCGTCGAACACCGGCGTGGCAATTGGCACACCATCACGTAATTGCTGTGCCAGCGCCAGCACATCGTCGTCGGGCATGGCGGCAATCGTCTGGCATGCCTTGCTGTCTTCCTGATAAGCCTCCAGCAAAAAGGCGCGCAACTGGTCGATATCGGTATTGGCCAGTAACATTTCCTGAATACGATGGCCCAGTTCTTTGGCGGCATGCCCCATATGCATTTCAAAAATCTGACCGATGTTCATACGCGACGGCACACCCAGCGGATTCAGACAAATATCCACCGGCACGCCATGTTCGTTGTAAGGCATGTCTTCTTCCGGTACAATCACCGAGATTACACCCTTGTTACCATGGCGACCTGCCATCTTGTCACCCGGTTGCAGCTTGCGCTTGACGGCAACATATACCTTGACGATTTTGATTTCGCCTGGTTTCAGTTCCGAGCCTTCACGAACCTTGGCAACTTTTTCTTCAAAGCGGGATTCCAGTCTGCCACGCTCGCGTTCCATGCTTTCCAGAATATCACTGACGTGGGCATTGACTTCATCATCAGCGACGGAAGCCCGGCTCAAATCACGCAAGGCCAGCGTATCCAGATGGGCAGCGCTGACAAGTTCGCCTTTTTTCAGTCCTTTGACTTTGACCGCTTCCTGATCATCAAGCAACTGCAACAAGCGTTTGCGGACATTGCCTTCAAGAATGCGACGCTCTTCTTCCTTGTCGGCATAGAGCTTTTCGATTTCATTTTCTTCAATAGCCTTGGCGCGATCGTCTTTATCGTCGCCACGGCGTGTAAAGATCTGAACATCGACGACCACACCTTCTTCGCCTGGCTTGATGCGCAGGGAACTATCGCGAACATCGCTGGCTTTTTCACCAAAAATAGCACGCAGCAGCTTTTCCTCCGGGGATAACTGCGTTTCACCCTTGGGCGTGATCTTGCCGACGACAACATCACCAGCCTTTACTTCAGCGCCAATATAAGCAACACCTGATTCATCCAGGTGGCGAAGCGCTTCTTCACTGGAGTTGGGAATATCACGGGTGATTTCCTCGGCGCCAAGCTTGGTTTCACGCGCTACACACTCAAACTCCTCAATGTGGATAGAGGTGTACACATCTTCCCTGACCAGCTTTTCGGAAATAACAATCGCATCCTCAAAGTTATAGCCACGCCATGGCATCAGGGCCACTGTTACATTGCGTCCCAGCGCCAGTTCACCCTGATCGGTAGAAGGCCCGTCAGCAATAATCTCCCCCTTGCTGACAACATCGCCAATCTTGACCAGAGGACGCTGGTTAAAGCAACTGTTCTGGTTGGAACGGCGGTATTTGAACAGCCGGTAAATATCAACACCCGGCTCGCCTTCCACCTGCTCATCATCATGCACACGCACCACGATTCGGCCCGCATCCAGGCTTTCAATCACGCCACCGCGTCTGGCGATGGCACAAACGCCGGAATCCCGCGCCACATGGGCTTCCATGCCCGTGCCGACCAGTGGTTTCTCAGCGCGCACCAGCGGCACGGCCTGACGTTGCATGTTCGAGCCCATCAGCGCACGGTTGGCATCATCATGCTCAAGAAACGGAATCAGACCAGCGGAGACAGATACCACCTGTGATGGGGAAACATCCATATAGGTAATATCTTCCGGCGCAGCCATGATGAAATCGCCATCACAACGGCACTGGATAAAGTCTGCTTCGAATGCGCCATCCTCACCGACAACAGCATTGGCCTGTGCAATCACATGGCCTGCCTCATCAATCGCTGACAGATAGGTTACTTCACCCGTGACCCGGCCATTTTCCACCTTGCGATACGGCGTTTCAATAAAGCCGAATTCGTTGACCCGGGCAAAGCAGGAGAGGGAGTTGATCAGGCCAATATTGGGTCCTTCGGGTGTTTCAATCGGGCACAAACGGCCATAATGCGTGGGATGCACGTCGCGCACTTCAAAGCCGGCACGTTCACGAGACAGACCGCCGGGACCCAGCGCTGATAAACGACGCTTATGCGTGACTTCCGACAGCGGATTGGTCTGATCCATAAACTGCGATAACTGGAAACCACCAAAGAACTCCTTGATGGATGCTATCAAAGGCTTGGCATTGACCAGGTCGGTCGGATTCATTTCGTTGACATCACCGGAGGTCATGCGCTCACGAATAGCCCGTTCCATGCGAGAAAGACCAACGCGGATGTTATTTTCCAGCAACTCGCCCACTGAACGCAGACGGCGGTTGCCCAGATGATCAATATCATCTATTTCACCAATACCATCGCGCAGGCTGAGGAAGGTATCCATGGTCAGCAAAATATCTTCAAGCCGCAACACGCCGTAATCCAGCGGGACATCATCATCACTGATGCCCAGACGGCTGTTCAGTTTCATACGTCCGACGCGTGACAAATCATAGCGATTGCTGTCAAAGAAGGATGCTTCAAACAGCGTCCTTGCCGTTTCAACCGTCGGTGGCTCGCCAGGGCGCAGCATACGGTAAATTTCGACCTGCGCCTCTTCCCGCGATTGCACCACATCCATGCGCAGGGTATCCGCCAGCCAGGGGCCGCGAATAAAGGGGTCAATCAACAGACAGTCGAATTGCTCAATATCAGCGCCACGCAATGCCGACAGGGATTCTTCCGTCAGTTCGTGGTTTTGTTCAAAAAGCACATCATCGCCGATGATAATGGGTTCGGCGATCACTTCTCCGATCATTTTTTCATCGGGGATATCCAGCCATTCCACACCAGCTTCTGCCAGCTTGCGCAACGCTACCCGGTTAATTTTCTTGCCTTCAGCAACCAGTGTCCTGCCATTGAGTTTAATCGGAATACAAGCACGCGAGCCAAGCATCCGCTCAGCATCCACTTTCATCTGAAAACCATCGTTATGGATACGGTACAGCCGCCGCCTGTAAAAGCGATCAAGAATTTCCTGCGTGTTCAGACCCAGTGCCTTGAGCAGAATACCCACCGGCATTTTGCGACGCAGGTCGATACGGAAGAAAATCTTGTCCTTGATGTCAAATTCAAAATCCAGCCACGACCCACGGTAGGGGATCAGGCGGGCTTTGAACAAAAATTTGCCTGATGAATGGCCTTTGCCACCATCGTGATCAAAAAACACGCCCGGAGAACGATGCACCTGAGATACAATCACACGTTCCGTACCATTGATCACAAACGAGCCATGATCGGTCATCAGGGGGATTTCACCCATGTAAACATGTTGCTGGCGTTCTTCGCGAACCTTGCGGCGGGATGGCTTGCCGTCTTCTTCTGTTTCAAAAATCCGCAAACGGAGCTTAACCTTGATCGGCAGTGCATAGGTCAGGTCGCGGCTGCGTGCTTCATCCAGATCATAGCGAGGCTTGTTGTACTCCAGACCGTCGAAGCAAAGCTCGGCAGCGCCACCATAATCACGCACGGGAAAAACGTTGCGGAATATCTCTGCTAACCGCGAATCGTTAATATCAGTATCTCCGTGCCCGACACCCACAAGATCATGGTAAGACTCAAGCTGCAAATGCAGCAGGTTTGGCATATCCAGTGGAGCTTCGATGCGACCGAAGTTTTTTCTGATGCGTTTGACGATCGTGGACTGATCTGACGTTGCTTGCTTGCCCATAGATGACTCCGAGTAATCAAAACAACATACAAGCCGAAGCTGTCGCTTGTATGTTGGCTAACTTGGTGAGGAATGGCCGGTCAATCACAGTTCGTGTGAAGATGGGGCCGCCGTCGGTGTGTCTTTGTCAAAACAGGCATCTTGCCGGGCAAAGACACAAAAAGGCCAGCCCCCTCATGGGGGCCAGCCTCACTTCCTGTTCAGGAAAGAGTGCGCAATATGCTGCGAATTACTTCAGGGCTACGCTGGCACCAGTTTCTTCCAGCCTGGCTTTCAGTGCCTCAGCTTCGTCCTTCGGCAGGCCTTCCTTGACGGCAACAGGCGCGCTTTCAACCAGTGCCTTGGCTTCCTTCAGGCCCAGGCCGGTAACTTCACGTACAGCTTTGATCACCTGAATCTTCTTGTCGCCAGCGCTTTCCAGCATAACGTCAAAGTCAGTCTTTTCTTCAGCCGCAGCGCTAGCATCGGCAGCGCCTGCAACAGCAGCAACAGCTACGGGAGCGGCTGCAGATACGCCAAATTTTTCTTCCAGAGCGGAAACCAGCTCGGAAAGTTCGAGAACGGTCATGCTCTCAATTGCTTCAATCAGCTCGTCTTTTGAAATTGCCATGATGACTTTACTCCTGTCATTCTTGTTGTTTTAAGGCGTTTCCCATGGCCAACACGGGATGAACGCACGGTAGTTCCGATACTCGGTAGCGCAGCAGCCTCAGGCTGCTTCTTTCTGATCGCGAATCGCAGCCAGCACGCGTACAAACGATGATGGAATCTCGTTGAGTGTGCGTACAAAGCCGCTGATCGGTGCCTGCATACTGCCCAGCATTTTCGCCAGCAACACTTCACGCGATGGCAAGCTTGCCAGTGCCTTGATTTCCGCTGCTGTAACGGCCTTGCCATCAAGCACACCACCCTGAATCTCCAGGGCTTCATGCTCTTTGGCAAAATCAGACATCGCTTTGGCCATGCCAACCGGATCATTGCCATAGGCAATGGCTACCGGCCCGGTGAACAACGGCATGGCTTCTTCAAAGCGGGTATCTTTCGCCGCACGGCGTGCCAGAGTGTTTTTAACCACCTGAATGGATACGCCCGTATCCCTCAGGCGACGACGCAAATCTGACATTTGCGCTACGCTCAGACCACGATAACGGGCGACGACGCCAGCGGAAGCATCGGCAAAGCCAGCATGAAGTTCTTCAACAATCAGACGTTTATCTTCTCGCTTCATTACCAACCTCCTTGCAAGATCAATGCGGGATCCGCATTGTTTGGAAGCAAGCTCTTGTCAGCCAGTGCTGATCAAATATCAGCAAAGCCCCAAGCCAGCTTCCTGATCCGCGCAAACAGGCAACAGCCATCTATGCAGGATGCAGAACAATTAAACACAAGGTTCCTGCAGTCTTGGACGGATCATGACGAAATGGCAAAGCCATCTCAGTAATACCCTCAAATAAGGGGATTACAAACCGGAAAGCCCTGCCGTTACAACAACAGCAGGGCAATAAATCAAAGGGTGTTTACATCCACACGGATGCCAGGCCCCATGGTTGAAGACACAGCCATCGACTGGATATAGCGACCTTTGGCAGACGCAGGCTTCATGCGGTTCAGCTCTGCAATCAGGTGCTCAATATTGGCCAGCAGCGCTTCAGTATCGAAAGAGCGACGACCAACAGGGGCATGTACCACGCCTGCCTTATCTACACGCACTTCAATCTGACCAGCCTTGATCGCGCTCACGGCTTTGGTGACATCCATGGTGACGGTGCCGAGTTTGGGGTTGGGCATCAGCCCGCGAGGGCCGAGCACACGACCAAGACGACCAACCTGTGCCATCATGTCTGGCGTGGCAACCACGCGATCGAAGTCAAGAAAGCCACCCTGGACTTTTTCCACCAGATCTTCCGCGCCAACAATATCGGCACCGGCGGCCTTCGCTTCTTCGGCTTTGGGACCGCGTGCGAAAACGGCAACGCGAACTGTTTTGCCCGTGCCATTTGGCAGGGAAATACTGCCGCGAACCATCTGGTCGGCGTGACGTGGATCAACACCAAGCTTGATGGCTACATCAACGGATTCGTCAAATCTGGCTGCCGGTGTTTTCATCAGCACATCGACTGCTTCACTCAGGCTCACCGGAGTAGCTGCAACGCCCTCGCGCGCTGCTTTCATACGCTTTGACATCTTCGCCATGACTTACTCCTCGACTTCCAGGCCCATGGAACGCGCTGTGCCTTCGATAATACGGGCACCGGCCTCCACGTCATAGCAGTTCAGGTCAGCCATTTTAGCCTCTGCAATCTCACGCAACTGGGCGCGCGTTACGCTTCCCACCTTTTTCTTGTTCGGCTCCGCGCTTCCCTTGGTGATCTTCGCTGCTTTCATCAGCAGCACCGATGCCGGTGGTGTCTTGACAGCGAACTCAAACGACTTATCCTGGAAGACGGTAATCACCACCGGCAACGGCAGGCCTGCTTCCATTTCCTGCGTGCGTGCATTAAACGCCTTGCAGAACTCCATGATATTGACACCAGCCTGACCCAGTGCAGGGCCTACTGGCGGCGCCGGATTCGCTTTGCCGGCGGGTACCTGAAGCTTGATTTGCTTCGCGACTTTCTTTGCCATTGTTATTGTCCTTTATTAACCCTTCTCGACCTGGACGTACTCGAGTTCTACGGGTGTGGGACGACCAAAAATCGATACGCTGACTTTCAGCATGCCCCGTTCTTCATCGACTTCCTCAACCACACCGTTGAATGAGGCCAGCGGCCCTTCGATGACGCGCACTGCCTCACCGATTTCAAACAGCACCTTGGGTTTTGGTCGTTCGATACCTTCTTCAATCTGCCGCGTCAGACGCTCGACCTCAGCCGTGGTAATCGGGCGGGGCTTGCGATCGGAGCCGAGAAAACCACTGACCTTGTCCGTATCCTTGACAACATGCCATGTTTCGTCGTTCATCTCCATTTCAACGAGCACATAGCCAGGGAAGAACTTGCGCTGACTGCTGACTTTCTGGCCATTTCTCAGTTCGACAACTTCTTCCTTGGGAACCAGAATCTGACCAAAACTGTCAGCCAGATCTGCACGTTCGGCATTCTCGCGAATGGCCTTCTGAACCCGGTCTTCAAAGCCTGAATAAGCCTGAACTACATACCAACGCATTGCCATCTATATCACCATTTTGACCAGAGAACTGAGAATGGAATCAACCGCCCAAAGGAACAGGGAAATAAAAATCACCATAACAAAGACCATGATGGTTGCGCTGATGGTTTCTTTCTGATCTGGCCATACGACCTTTTTGGATTCAGCTCGAACCTCGTTCAGAAAGCGGGATACAGATGCTATTCGACTCATTGGTTTACCCTGCTATGCTGAGCCTGAGTGGGCATCAGACTGATAAATTGAAACAACCTCGCCAGACACAAGGCAGCCTGCACAGTGATGTGAAGGCTGCCCTGGCGATTGTAAGTGGCAGGCCAGGAGGGACTCGAACCCCCAACAGCCGGTTTTGGAGACCGGTGCTCTACCAATTGAACTACTGGCCTGTAATCGCTGTTTTGTTGCATCAAAAAAAGCGATCAAAAGGAACAAGCAGTGACCCGGAAGGTCTGGGCTTACTTGATTTTTGTTTCCTTGTGTAAGGTGTGCTTACGACAGGAATTGCAATACTTCCGCAGGGATAACTTTTCTGTCATCGTCCGCTTGTTCTTGTCTGTCGTATAATTTCTGCGCTTGCACGATTCGCAGGCCAGTGCCAGCAGGTCACGCATATTTAACTCCCATAACAGAAAAAGCGAGCAGCAGCATCAACTGCCACCCGCCTTCTGTGTAGCTTTATTACTCGCTAATCTCGGTAACGACACCAGCACCCACGGTGCGGCCGCCTTCACGAATCGCAAAACGCAATTCCTTGTCCATGGCGATCGGCGTGATCAGCTCAACATCCATGGAAACATTATCGCCA
>JALSZZ010000150.1 GCA_027075825.1 Mariprofundaceae bacterium
ATAACCGGAATGCGGATGGTTCGTTCATCCAGGGTGTAGGCCAGGCCGCTTTGTTGCAGTTTTTGTTCATGCTTGCGCGCATATTCCGGAATATAATAGCGGCCAATCGCCAGCTTGTAGCGCTGATCCTGTTTTTGAGGGTCGCACTCAATCCCTCGCCGCCGCCAGGCAAGACATGCCTGTGATGCCGCAGCCAGCGTTGTAAACACTCTGGCATCATCGAAGACAAACAGCGGCACTTCTTCCTTGCGAGTCATCAGTTCAGCCTTCAGGCCATAGCGCTGCAAGCGCCGTCGTAAATCTTCGACGGCTTCCTTCCAGACCATGCGCTGCGTTACCACGCGCCAGCGGCTGCCATCGTCCTCTTCGGATGGTGGCACATAAATCTCTACGGCGACCGGCGCCACAGGTAGCTGTTCGGGTAACCACGCCAGCCATGCCAGCCAGCATGCCCCGCTGATCAGGGCGATAATCAGCAGGCGGGTGATCACCGTATGTTTTCCGCCTGCCGCGACATCAGCAAATGCAGTCCCTGCAAGGTCAGGTCAGGTACCAGTGCAGTAATTTCCGGCATATCATCCCGGATTCGACGGCTGAGACCGCCTGTGGCAATCACCGGCGCGCTGGCATAATCATCCACTTGCTGCAACCGTCGCAACAGGCCGCGCAAGCCATCAACCGCAGCCCAGTAGCTGCCCGCCTGCATGCTGCTGACGGTATCGCGGCCAATTAACTGCTGCACTGGTGCGATGGAGACTTCCGGCAGGCGCGCCGCAGAACGGCACAGCGCCGCCAGCGAAATCTCCATGCCGGGCACAATCAGGCCACCTGCATAGTGCCCCCGGGGGGATACCAGATCAAAGGTTGTGGCGGTGCCGCAGTCCATCACGATGACAGGCGCGCCCCAGCGATGGCGAGCGGCAATAGCGCCAGCCAGGCGATCTGCTCCGACTTCACGCGGGTTTTTGTAATCAATGGCCATGCCGGTTTTGACATCCGGCGAGCCGAGAAACCATGCCTGACGCTGGCACACGCTATGGCAGGCTTCGCGGATCACCGTATCCAGATGTGGCACCACGCTGGCCACCATAATGCCCCGAAGCGCCAGCGGCTCGACGCTGGCACGCGAGAACATGCCGATCATTTTCCACGCCAGTTCATCGGCTGTCATGCGCTCACGCGTGGATAAACGCCAGTTAAAGACCAGTGCATCGTGATGAAACAGGCCAAACTCCATTTGTGTATTGCCAACATCAATACATAGTTCGTGCTCTGTCATTTCTGCTCAACCTCTCCGCTGGTGATGCGCTCCAATCGTCCCTGACATCGCAATAGCAAAGCGCCGGTGGTATCCACGCCTTCAGCAATGCCCTGAAGTGTATGATGATTCTGCGTCACCATCAGGGGTTTTCCCCGATGTGCAAAGCCTCCCATCCAGGCAGACTGAACAGCGGCAAAGCCGTGTTGCTGCCAACGCTGGTACCAGTATTGCAGATACGGCAGTAAACGCTGTAACCATTGCGCTGCCGTATCTGCCGTTGTCAGTTCCTGTTGCAGGCAGGTGGCGGGCCGCCTTAAATCATCTGGCCAGCCTGTGGTCGGTGGACGAATATTCAGGCCAATACCCAGCACCACGGCGGGCTGCCCCTCAATCATCTGGCTTTCTGCCAGAATACCACACAGTTTGGCTTCGCCAACCAGAATATCATTTGGCCATTTGATACGTGCCGTCGGCAGCCACGGCCATAAGGTTTGCTGTACGGCCACGGCGGCAACCAGCGATAACGTGGCAAGCTGCGAGCGGTGCGCATCAGGGCGCAGCAGGATACTACAGGCCAGCCCGCCTTCAGGCATCAGCCATTGACGACCAAGTCTGCCGCGTCCGGCCTGCTGGCGTTCAGCCATAACGGTTATGCCTTCAGCCAGCGATGGCTGTTGTTGCAGCATGCGCCAGAGCAGGCTGTTGGTGGAATCAGTGTCAGCCACCCGGATCAGCGGCTGGCCGAACAAGCCCTCAGGCGGCCCTGGCATGTTCAATCAATAATGACAGATCCAGTGCAGGCGCAGAATGCGTGATCGCCCCGACAGCCAGCCGGTCAACGCCTGTGGCGGCATAAGCAGCAGCGGTCTGATGACTGATATTGCCGGAGGCTTCCAGCAAGATGGATGGTGGCACCATGGCCCGCGCTTTTGCTACTGTTGCCACATCCATATTATCCAGCAATATCATATCTGGCGCAACTGCAACAGCTTCCTCTACCTGCGCCAGGGTTTCGCATTCCACCTCGATAAACAGCTCATGACCGGCAGCGTAACAGGCATGCACAGCATCGGTGATACTGCCACAGGCAGCGATATGATTTTCCTTGATCAGCACGGCCTGGGCAAGATCCATGCGGTGATTCACGCCACCACCATGCAGCACGGCCTGTTTTTCCAGATGGCGTAGCCCCGGTGTTGTTTTACGGGTATCCGTGATGCAGCAATCCGTATCTGCAATCAGCCTGACTAATTGCCAGGTGGCCGTTGCAATACCGGATAAACGCTGAAGAAAATTCAGCGCTGTGCGTTCTGCCGCCAGCAGGCTGCGGGTGCTGCCTGACACCAGCATCACAAGATCGCCTGCCTGAACATGATCACCATCATCTTTCAGGCATTGCACATCCAGCCTGTGGTCATGCAAGGCAAAGCAACGGGCGGCAACCGCTATGCCGGAAAGCACACCTTCGGCTTTGACATACAGACGAGCCGTGGCACTGCTACCTTCATCCACACAGGCCAGCGCCGTAACATCCTGAGCAGCCATATCTTCCTGAAGACTCTGGCGAATTAATGTATCCAGTTGTTCCATGGGCGAAGGCTAGGAGTCTGTCGGACTTTGGCAATCGTCACGAGAAATAGCGGGATTGAGGCAAATATACGACCTGTTGGCGGTGAATAGCAGCACCATTTAACAAAAACAGGGCGAAAATTTGGCCAATATCCGCTTTTTCACAGTAGATTTGCCAAAGTCCGACAGACTCCCAGGCATGTGTTGACATGCCAGTCCATGCCGCTGCCGGCTTACATAAGCTCATCCAGATCAAGATCCAGAAGATCATTCAGATAAGCGCCAATCGTCATACGCCCCTGCTCAGGGCTATCGTGCTCCAGCCAGACCAGGGTGGCTGAAATTTCCACCGGCTCCTGCCCGCCATTATCCGGAATGTAAAGAATGACCTCCAGGTGCTGGCCCGAGGCAAGCGTTGTGTCGGTATTCAGCGCCATGCGAAACCCGGCATCAGAAATATCGAGAATCCTGCCTTCCAGCACAGATTCATCTTCCTGCCCGGAATTGGCAATAATCCGTGCCGGAAAATCCACATCAAGACGTAAAAACCTGCGTTGCTCATGCATATCAAAAAACATGGTGCGTTCCCCTGCCCCTCAAGCTTTTCGCCGACGAAGCTATGCCCTCACTGCTGAACTGCAACAGCCTCTGACAAAACGCTGGTACTGGGAAGGTCACGGATGTCTCAATCATGTGCGCTACTACATATAGTGGCTGGTAAATGCTGCAGGCACAGGCTATGTAGTCAGCCGATGTCATGAAGTTATCCAGTTTTGTCCAATCAGTGAAAACACTATTTCTCTTATCATCCTGAAATCCATGCGTTTATTTCTGTTTATTATGTAATACATTGATAAAAAAGAATATTTTATGAATGACTATTTTTTAGGCATTGGCTCAGGGAAGCAGTAACTGCTTTTATGACAACAGCTTTTTCATGTTATTCACAGAGTTTTCCACAGCCTTGTCCACAATCACTGTGGAAAACTCACAGGGAGATGTTGCGTTGTCAGCCACAGCCAGCAATAACACGCACATGGCCGTGAACCGAACGCTGTTTTTGCTATGACGGGTGATCAGTGGCATTCACACGCACCGCCGGAGCACCCTTCGGGCTGTGAACCGATCGCGCACCACGGGATGATTCCCAATGCAGGAGCGGTCTCCAGACCGCGAATCGTGACGATTGCCAAAGTTCGACAGTCCCCGGGGAAGTAACGTTTCTGGTCGCACCCATTTGCAAGTCATGGCATTGCAAATAGACTGGCCTGTGTTGATATTTCAGATTCACAACGCTGCTTTTTCACCCTGCGCCTGTTCTGCCCTTGCGTAACAAGCGTTTTCCATACAGCAGAACGCAAAATAAGGGGAACGATTGAGCAGCCATAAAAACGGAGGGAACAGATCATGACTCAGGACGAATTAAAAACCAGGGTGGCTGAAGCGGCGCTGGAATATGTGCAGGCAGGCACCATCATCGGCGTGGGCACAGGCTCAACGGCCAACAAATTTATTGATGCGCTGGCCAGTATGAAAGACAGTATCAGGGGCACGGTGGCCAGCTCGGAGGCAACGGCAGAGCGTCTGCGTTCGCATGGTATCCCGGTGTTTGATCTGAATGATGCACTGGAGGACGTTCCACAGTTGTCGGTGTATATTGACGGTGCGGACGAATTCGATGGTGAGAATAATCTGACCAAAGGTGGTGGCGGCGCACTGACGCGGGAAAAAATTGTTGCCTGTGCTTCGGCGCGATTTATCTGCATTGTTGATCAGAGCAAGCAGGTGGAGCATCTGGGCGCTTTTCCCTTGCCGATTGAAGTGATTCCCATGGCTCGCGCTTATGTTGCCGGTATTGTCCGCGAACTGGGGGGCGATCCTGTACTGCGCGAAGGCTTTACCACCGACAATGGCAATATTATCCTGGATGTGCATGGCTTGCGCATCACCGAGCCGGATTTGCTGGAAGAACGCCTGAATCATGTGCCAGGCGTGGTGACGTGCGGAATTTTCTCGCGCTTTAGTCATAAGGGCGATGTGGTACTCATGGGTACCCCGGACGGCGTGGAACGCATTGAAGCCTGAACTTCAGCTGTCGTACTATGATTTTGAGCTGCCGGAATCATTGATTGCCCGGCAGCCATTGCCGCAGCGGGATGCTTCGCGGCTGTTGCAGGTGCATGGCGAGCAATTATTTGATCGCTGCATGCGGGATTTGCCTGCACTGGTCAGAACGGGTGACCTCTGGGTGTTGAACAATACCCGGGTGATTCCCGCCCGACTGCGTGGACGTAAAGCCAGTGGTGGACGTGTTGAACTGCTGCTGCTGGAGGAAACGGAAACCGAAGATGTGTGGCTGGCCTGGGGGAAGGCCAACAAGCCTGTCAATGTCGGTACATGGATTCATATCGCTGAGGGCTTTGAGGCTGAGGTGCTTGCCAGAGAAGGACGAACCCTGCGGCTGCACCTGCATGCTGACGATGTCGCTGCTGCTATTGAGCAGCATGGTCGCATGCCGCTGCCACCTTATATGCAACGCGACGATACAGCAGAGGATCAAGAGCGTTACCAAACGGTGTTTGCCCGCCATGCCGGCGCTGTTGCTGCGCCGACGGCGGGCCTGCATTTAACCGAGGCGCTGATGCAGGCCATGCGGCAGGCGGGAGCGAGTTTTACTGAAGTTACCCTGCATGTCGGGCCGGGCACGTTTCAGCCGGTGAATGTCGATCATATTCCTGAACACCGTATGCATGAGGAAGTCTGGCACGTCGATGCGCAAACAGCAGATTGCATCAATCAGGCCCGGCAACAGGGGCGGCGTATTGTTGCCGTTGGCACCACCAGCCTGCGTTGCCTGGAGTCTGCGGCGATCACCACGAACGATGGTGTTCGCTTGCAGGCAGGCAGTGGGCGCAGTCGGCTGTTTATTTATCCGGGCTACGAATTTCGCCTGGTGGATGCCTTGCTGACCAATTTTCACCTGCCTCGCTCCACCTTGCTGATGTTGGTAGCAGCGCTGATTGGTGGCGAACGGGTGCATGCTGCCTACGCTCACGCCATTGCCCGGCAGTACCGTTTTTTCTCCTATGGCGATGCCATGTTTTGCCAGCGAACAACAGCTTCCGTTGATCATTAACCTGTGTTGACCGCTAACGTACTCGATAGCTGGCGGGCGATTGATCGTCCGTTGCTACTGCTGCTGGCATTGCTGGCTGCAGTCGGCCTGACAACGCTTTATTCGGCTGTACATCTTGGTGATCTTCATATCTGGTATCGCCAGATCATGTACTGGTGCGCTGGCATCGCGGCCTTTTTGTTCATGAGCCTCGTGCCCTTGCGTATGCTTGGCCTGCTGGCCTGGCCGGTGTTTCTGGTGGCGCTGCTGGCACTGGCGCTGGTGCCTGTGATTGGTGAAGTTAAAATGGGGGCCAGACGCTGGCTGGATCTTGGCATCGTTCATCTGCAACCGTCGGAAATCATCAAATGGGCGTTGATGCTGGTGCTGGCACACTGGCTGGCCAATCGCGAGGCATCAGACTGGAAAACCATTCTCGTGGCCGTGCTGTTGGCAGGCATACCGGCTGGCCTGATCGTTATCCAGCCGGATCTTGGCACCACGCTGGTATTGCTGATGGCTGCTGCTGCGGTGCTGATGGCCGGTGGTTTTCCCTGGCGTTATTTCTTCAGTCTGCTGGCCATGTTGCCAGCGGCTGGCTGGTATTTATGGCAACACATGCATGATTACCAACAGAAACGGGTGTTAATGTTTCTTGACCCACAGTCAGACCCGCTGGGCGCTGGTTACCATGTGATTCAATCCATGATTTCCATTGGCTCCGGTGGCCTGTTGGGCAAAGGTTATTTGCATGGCACGCAGGCCCGGCTGCACTTTTTACCGGAACAGCACACGGATTTTATTTTTTCCGTACTGGCGGAGGAATTTGGTATGTTTGGCGTTTGTGTGCTGTTGTTGCTGTTCGGGCTGTTGATTTTTCGCATTCTGCATATTGCTTCGCTGGCTTTCAGTCGTTTTGCCTCGCTGTTATGCATTGGTATTGTCAGTGTTCTTACACTGTACATCTTTGTGAATATTGGTATGGTTTCCGGCATGTTACCTGTTGTTGGTGTACCCTTGCCTTTCGTCAGCTATGGCGGCTCGGCGCTGGTGAGCATGCTCGCCATGCTCGGTATCATTGCCCGCGTTAGCATTGAATCACGCCAGCAGTTGCCCTGGCAACGCGGTGGCAGCGCGCTATTGTGAGTGACTGGCTGAGTCATGAAGCAAGCTGGCGGCTGTTGCCGTTTGCGCTTGTTTTTTTGCTGATGGCAGCGCTGGAATACCGTTATCCCCGCCGCAAACTGGATCAGTCCCGCCGCGAGCGCTGGTGGGGCAATCTTTCGCTGGTGGTGCTGAACACGCTGTTGGCGCGGCTGTTGTTTGCTTTGCTCGGTACCAGCACGGTGACCCTGGCTTTTTATGCGCAGGATCAGGGGCTGGGCTTGCTGACGCTGTTGCAGCTTTCGCCACCTCTGAGCCTGCTATGCGGCGTGCTCCTGCTTGATCTGGCCATTTACTGGCAACACCGCCTGTTTCATCAGGTGCCCTGGCTGTGGCGCTTGCACCAGGTGCATCATGCTGACCGCAATCTCGACGTTTCCAGCGGACTGCGCTTTCACCCCCTGGAAATTCTGCTGTCGCTGCTCATTAAAATGACGCTGATTGTTGCGCTGGGCGTGCCGCCGCTGGCGGTGCTGATGTTTGAAGTGCTGCTGAATGGCATGGCCATGTTTAATCATGCGAATGTATATATTCCCCCGTGGCTTGATCGCCCTTTACGCTGGCTGGTGATAACCCCCGATGCCCATCGCATTCATCATTCCGTGGTAATCGACGAAACCAACAGTAACTACGGTTTCAACCTCAGCGCCTGGGATCGCCTGTTTGGCAGCTATCGAAATGATCCGGCAGCAGGCCAGATCAATGTGACCATTGGTCTGCCGCAATGGCAAGATGCCGCGACAGCGCAATTAGGCTGGATGCTGCGCCTGCCCTTTCGTCGCCGCACACATTAGTCTCCCGGCGTGTGGAGAAGATGACCAATCGCGCGCAACAGTCGCGCTTTTAGCCGTGCTTTCGGCATCCGTGCCGTAGTGACAAGCTTCTGAAGCGCCTGATGATGGTATCGGTGATCTGCTGGCGCTATTGTTGATTTCAGCAGCGATCGCAGAATAAAAAGCGCTAATCCTGAATGTTAGCCCATTATGTTAAAGCAACACCTTAATTTAAGGAGTCTCCCCACCTTTACCCACGATGTCTTTTTTCTGCTTATAATCGTTACATATAGCGGATAATTGTTTGACAGATGACACGCTGTTTGCAGCATTAGGGGCGTGAGTGGGTAAACGTGGGTGACACGTAGCTTTTTCATCAAGGGGTCCTTCATCGATGTTTCTGGGTGGTTATGCCAATTCCATGGATGAAAAGGGCCGGGTGAATATCCCCGCCGATTATCGCGATGTTCTGCGTAACCAGCATGGCGATTGCCGCCTGATTATTACCCGCGACCTGCTGGATGATTGCCTGCGCGCTTATCCTGTCGCTGAATGGCGGAACTGGCTTGCCAGGCTGGAGAAGCTGCCTGGCAGTAACCGTACCGTTCGTCGTATTCACCGCCGCATCGTCAGTTCTGCTGCCTTTCTTGAGCCGGATAAACAGGGACGTGTACTGATCCCGGCGCATCTTCGCCAGATAGCACAATTACGCAAAGCCGTGCATTTTGCCGGTACCAATCAAACATTTGAAATCTGGGACAGCGAGCTGTGGCAGAAGGAAACCGAGCTTGTCGATGCAGAAGATTTTGATCCGGCCATGCTGGATGAGTTCGGCCTGTGACTGCCTGTGCCGAACATATCCCGGTGCTTGCCGGGGATTATATCCGTCTGCTTTGCCATAATCCTGATGGTCGCTACATCGACGCGACGTTTGGCCGTGGCGGGCATACCCGGCTGTTACTGGCCGCGCTTTCAGAGAAGGGGCGGGTGCTGGCGCTGGATCGCGACCCACAGGCGGTGGAAGCAGCGCAATCGCTGATGGCGGATGATCCGCGTTTGCAGGTCGTACACGCGCCGTTTTCAGATCTGGAAACGGTGGCCAGTGCGCATGGCTGGCGCGATGTCGATGGTATTGGCTTTGATCTGGGCGTATCCTCACCTCAGCTGGATCAGGCCGGACGTGGTTTTTCTTTTTCCCGTTCCGGGCCACTGGATATGCGCATGAATCCTGAGCAGGGGCAACCGCTATGGCAGCGCCTGCAACGTTGCCGTGAAAAAGAACTGGTGAAGATTCTGCACGATTATGGCAACGAGCGTTTTGCCGGACGCATTGCCCGGCGCATCATGGAGGCGGTGGCTGCGCAACAACTGCATACCACGGCAGATCTGGAAAATATCTGTTTTCACGCTGTTCCTGCCAGCCATCGCCATGGCAATACGCATCCGGCTACCCGTACATTCCAGGCCCTGCGCATCTGGATTAACGAAGAATACCAGCAGCTTCATGATGGACTTCAGGCTGCCATGCGCATCCTGCGACCTGGCGGTCATCTGGTGGTGATTTCCTTTCATTCCGGCGAAGACCGGCGCGTACGGGATCTGATTGAAAATGAAGTTCACCCCTGCCGCTGTCCTGCTCATCTGCCGTGTGTGTGTGGCAAGATGCCCGCCATGCAATGGCTGCAAAAAAAGCCGCTGCGTGCCGGTGAAGCAGAGTTGGCTGCCAATCCGCGCAGTCGTTCGGCTTTGTTGCGTGCCGCATTATGCTGCCGGGAGAGCGTGACATGAAACGCCTGAATATGCTGTTGCTGTTGCTGTGCGCCCTGTTTGGTACGGCGCAGATATGGATGTCGTATCTGCGCAACAGCAATGCCCGCGCCCTGCATGATACGCATACCTCGATCATGTCCCTGAAGAATGAAATCAAGGAACTTGAGGTCGAAGAAGGCAGCTTAATACGGCCAGAGCGTTTGCGACGGGTGGCGCATGAAACCCTGGGTATGCGCAGTCCGAAACCGTCGCAGTTTATTCATCTTGCGCTGCCGCAACCGGGAGACAAGCCGTGAGCCATCTGTGGAACCGGCCTGCCAACCGTTACCGGCCAGATATTGAGCGACGCACGCAGTTGCTTTCAGTTGCCGTAGCGCTGGGTTTTGTGGCTTTGCTGGTGCGGGCCATTGATTTGCACTGGTGGAAGGCTGATGAACTGGCGGAAAAAGCCCGCACGCAACAGGATCATCAATACCGTATTGAAGCAGCGCGGGGCGCTATTCTGGATCGTCAGGGGCGTATTCTGGCACGCAGCATGGAAGCACCTTCTGTTGGCGCTATCGCCCGCAAGATACCCGCTGAACGCATCGCTGAACTCGCTCAGGTGCTTGCTCTTGATGAGGCCATGCTGCGTCAGCGCATACAAACACATAAGGGCTTTATCTGGCTGAAACGCCAGACCACACCGGCTGTGGAAGCGCAACTTGCTGCCCTGGATATACCGGGGATTCGTATCGAAAAGGAATGGCGGCGTTATTACCCGCTGGGGCCGGAAACCGGTCATGTTCTTGGCTTTGTCGGTGTGGACAACCACGGTCTGGAAGGTGTGGAGCACAGTTTTGATCGTGTGCTGACAGGGGAGAGCGGGCTTCGCGTGATTCGTCGCGATGCGCAGGGGCGGGCATTGCCCGGCGCTTCCTGGCTGCGCCAGCCGCGTCCCGGCGAGCCATTACAGCTTACGCTGGATGCAGGTGTGCAGAGCATTGCCTATGCAGCGCTGGCTGACGGCATTGAAAAGCATCAGGCGCAGAGCGGTTCGGTGGTGGTCATGCAACCGAAAACCGGTGATGTGCTGGCCATGGTCAGCTGGCCCGGGTTCAACCCCAATAATTTCCATCAGTTTTCACCGGAACAGTGGCGCAACCGGGCGCTGACCGATGTTTTTGAACCAGGTTCCGTGATGAAGCCTTTTACCGTTGCCAGCGCTCTGGAGTCAGGCAAATGGCAGGCCAACAGTCGTATTTTTTGTGAGAATGGCAACTTCAAAGTCGGACGTTTTGTGATTCATGATGCTCATCCGATGGGCTGGGAAACCCTGAAGACGGTACTGGCGCATTCCAGCAATATCGGCGCTGCCAAAGTGGCATTATCGCTCGGCGCTGACCGGTTGTATGATGAACTGGTGAAATTCGGCTTTGGTCAGCGGACGGGGCTGGAAATCGAGGGTGAAGCCACCGGCATTCTGGCTGACTCGCATCGCTGGGGGCGGGTGGAAACCGCCAATATTGCCTTTGGCCAGGGCGTGGCCGTCACCACCATGCAGCTTGCGGCGGCCTTTTCTGCACTTGCCAATCACGGTGTTTATGTTGCGCCGCATCTGCTGCATGCACAGGCAAAGCCGGAGCGCCACCGTGTTTTATCAACGGAAACCAGCGCCATTCTGGAAGACATGCTGCGCACGGCCAGTAGCCGCGAAGGGACGGGTCGACGGGCTGTGCCGCATGGCTACAGCGTGGCCGGGAAAACCGGAACAGCACAGCGCGCTGATGCACATGGCAAGTATTCGGAACATCATTATACATCAGTGTTTGCCGGCTATGTTCCCGTGGCTGATCCGCAACTGGTGATCGTGGTGGTCATTGATGAACCCCAGGGGGTGTATTACGGTGGTCTGGTGGCAGCGCCTGTGTTTCGGCATATTGCCGAAGCGGCATTGCCTTACCTTGGTGTATTGCCTGACGATACCCCTGTTTTTCCCATGCAACCAGCCGTGGTGCAGGCTGCCATCACCAATTCCCCTGATCTTGCCTCGCGAGGTATGAATTTTATCGGCTTATCCCTGCGTGAAGCTTATCGCCTTGCCGCCAGCAAAGGGCTGGAGTTGCACACCCATGGCCGGGGCTGGGTCACACGTCAGGATCCGATGTATCCGGATCAGTTATCGGGGCAGCGCATGGTGGAGGTATGGTTAAATGAATGATGTTCGCAAGGCCAGCCAGCACCTGCGCCAGATCACGCAGCGTCCGTACCGCAGCATGGGTAAACTGTGGCCCGATGTCACGCCTGCGCTGTCACAGCGCCTTGTTCATGATATGGAAGATGACAGCCGTTATCTGCAGCCGGGTGATGCCTGGTTGTGCCTGGTACCTGATCATCCTGAGCTTGATCGTTTTATGCAGCAGGCGGCTGATGCGGATGC
>JALSZZ010000151.1 GCA_027075825.1 Mariprofundaceae bacterium
ATACAAGAAAGATGTAAAGAATCCTCTCTCTCTGCAAATGATCGAAGCGGACCGTATAACGTCCGGACCGAATATAAAAAGTCCGTCCGAAGATACGGTTGACGGCATCGCAATAGACGAATACGGCGCGCCGAAAAGCTATTTCGTATCGAAGGGGTTCGACTATACGGAAGTACCTGCGGAAAATGTCATACATTACTACAAAATAGACAACAGATTCACCCAGTACAGGGGAATCAGCGAATATAGGCAGGCGATAATCGATCTAAGAAATTTTGCCGGATACATGAGCGCATACATCAAGTCTGCAAGAGCACGGGCAAATGTCGCATATCTGATCGAGACTGCGGATCTTGAAGCGAGGCTGGCAGCAAAAGAGCAGGGGATCGAGGGCGACCCGATCGAAGAGATCAACGACATCATAGTAAGCTACCTGGCGCCCGGGGAAAAGCCGCACATGCTGGCGGCGAACATGAACGGCGCGGATCATGAGAAATTCGTACAGTCTGCGGTGAGGCTCATGTCGACCGCGAGGAGGGTGAGTTACGAGCTCGCGTTCCGTGACTATTCACAGGTAAACTTCTCGAGTGCTCGCGCATCAATCATACAAGATCACAAACGTTTCAGCAACGAACAGATACACCTGGTTACATATGTACTGCGCCCGATCTATTTCGAGTGGCTCGAGCTCAATGTATATGCGGGAAATATTGAGGGACTCAGGGCGTCTGCGTTCAACGAAAACAGGGATGAGTTCATGCCGCTATGGATACCACCGAAGAGGGAGTGGGTGAATCCCCTACAGGATATAAGGGCGGTCCAGGAGGAGCTTAAGCTCGGCCTTACAACACTCAAAAAAGAGGCTGCGGGAAGAGGAGAGGATATCGAGGATCTCATCGCCCAGAGGCAGGAAGAGATGCGAATGCTCAAAGAAGCGGGCATATCTACGGATGAACTTTTTTAGTCGACTATTTTTGAATCCCGAAAACAGACAAAATACGAAAAATTAGCGGAGGTGACAATGCCGAGGAGACAGCTGGAGAGGTCGAAACTGACGGAGCGGGGCATCGAGCGTCGTGCCGCGATTGACCGGTCGGCAATAGACGAGGAGTCGCGAAAAGTATCTATATTGATATCTACGGAGACCCCTTTGCGCCGCACCGACTGGTGGAGTGGGGAGAAGTACGACGAAGTTCTGCTTCACGGAGAAGAGAATGTGGATCTCACGCGTGCGGCGACGGCGAAGCTCAGATATATGCACGGAAGCGGTAAATACGGCGAGCTGCCTATCGGGAGGCTCGAAAATGTGCGTCTGGAAAACAGGGAACTGCGCGCGGACGCGATCTTCTCGGAGGCGAACCCCGATGCAGAGATGCTTTGGCGCATGGTGCTGGAGGGGACGCTGACCGAAATATCGGTAGGAGGCAAAAAACAGGAGGTGCGGATTACCGAACGAGACGGTGACGTACCGCTGGTGGAGGTGACGCGATGGGAGTTCCAGGAGGCGTCTTTGGTCGATATCGGTGCCGATCCGGCAGCCGGCATCGGCCGAAATCTCGAAAATTCGGAAGGAGAGACAATGGACAAAATCGAAGAACTGAAGCGGCAGCTCGCCGCACTTAGAAAGGATGGCGCAGATTCAGAGACGATTCAGCGCAAACTCGACGATATCGCCAGGGCGATGGAAGAGTTCGGCATGACGATGGAGCAGATAAAAAAAGAGAACGAGGATCTCAAGCGCAGGGGCGAGATAGAGAAGCTGGCCGCCGCCCATCCCGGACTTATCGGCGAAGATGAACTCAACAGGTTTTTGAACGACGAAACCAAAACGTCTGACGATCTCGCACGACACCTGCTCGATCTGAAGAGCTCACAGGACAGGGACCCAGGTTTTCAAAGGGGCGTTCAGGTCGGCGACGAGAAAAAGAGCGGGCAGATTATGCGCGCGGCCGCGGATGCGCTCGTCATGCGCTCCGGTGTCAAACTGGAAAACGCACATCCAGACCACGGCATGTTCATGTCGGCGAACCTGTCGGACATAATGAGAGCGGTAACCGGATATATGGGGTACGACCGTGAAGAGATGATCAAACGTGCGATGAGTACGAGCGACTTCCCGGTGCTCCTGGGCGGTGTCGCCAATAGGGTGCTTTCAGCGGCATACACAGAAGCGGAGGGGACGTTCGACATGTGGACCGCAGCGACCGAATTGCCGGATTTCAAGACAAGAACCGAGGCGAGCAGGACGAGACTTGCCGGACGGCTGCGAAAGCTTACGGAGTATGGAGAGACGAAGAAGAAGGAGAGCAAAGAGGAGGGCGAGAGCTGGCGGCTCTACAGCTACGGCGACGAAGTTACGCTCAGCCGCGAGATGATCATCAACGACGATCTGGGAGCGTTTACGGATCTGGTGCGTGATTTTGCGGCCATGGCGAAGCGGACCGCAAACGGGCTTGTCTATGACCTGCTCCAGAAAAAAGGTGACTTCTCCGGCTACAAGATGTCTGACGGAAAGCCTATTTTCGACACATCTCACAACAATGTCGATACTACCGGAGCGGCGCCAAGCATTGATACGCTCAGCGCGGGACGAACGAAAATGCGCAGACAGAAAGATGCCGCCGGAACCGCGTTGAACATCAACCCGAGCTATATCATCGCAGCACCGGAGAACGAAACTCTCATCAAGCAGCTGCTCACTAGTGAAACGGCAATGGGACAGAGCAATGCCGGTGTCGCAAACCCGTTCAGAGGATCTCTGATTCCGATCGTTGACGCGGAGCTCGATGCCGCTCCGTGGTACCTGGCCGCGAACAGGAGAACCATAAAAGTCGGTTACTTGGCCGGCACGAACAGGCAGCCGATAGTCGCGGAGAAAGAGCGTACTCTTCGCCATGTGACGTATGAGTGCGTATTCGATTTCGGACTGTTTGCGGAGGATTTCCGCGGACTTTACAAAAATGCAGGCGCGTAAGGAGTAGATGATGACAAAAGAGGCAGTTGAAATACAAAACGGTGTAACGATCGATTATGACCTGACGGCGGATGTCAGCGTCGGGGATGTGGTGCCACTCGGCACCGGAATGGTTGGTATCGCTACGGTATCGGGCAT
>JALSZZ010000152.1 GCA_027075825.1 Mariprofundaceae bacterium
TTCGTCTGGGCTTGCAGACAAGGCATAACGATCATGATAGCCAGCAGGCATCGCTGTTGCGCCAGCAGCTTGAGGGCATGCAGCTGCTGATCGTCGATGACCGGGCTGAAACGCGGGAGATGCTGAGTACATACACCCATAAACTGGGTATGCAGGCAACAACTGTTAGCTGTGCGGAAGATGCCTGGCGCACACTGGAGGCAAATTCTCATATTGCGCTGGTATTGATGGACTGGCACATGCCCGGTATCGATGGCTTGCAGGCATGTCGGCACATTAAACAGAACATGTCGTTGGTCGGTGAAACACCCGTGGTGGTGATGATGACGGGTTATGAGGTCGAGCAAGCCATGGAACAATGGGTGGAGGCTGGTGCCGATGCCGTATTGCAAAAGCCGTTTACCCAGCAAACATTCCTCAGCACGCTGGGAGCGGCCTTGCATCTTTCTACACCTGACAACCATCAGGATCAACATCACGAACAGACAACGATAGATGCTTCATCTCGCCTGAAGGGTCTTCGCGTCCTGCTGGTGGAAGATAACGAAATCAACCGTGAAATTGCCCTGGCCTTGCTTGAAAAAGTGCATGTTGTGGTCGATTGTGCTGTTGATGGTCTGGCGGCCATTGATTGCATACGCAACAAGCCATACGATGTCGTGCTAATGGATCTTCAAATGCCCCGAATGGGCGGTATTGAAGCAACACAGCGCATTCGCGAGATGCCGGAATACGCAGAGCTTCCCATTATTGCAATGACCGCCAATGCCATGGCTGGCGATGCCGACGTTTGTCTGAAGGCTGGCATGCAGGCCCACCTGGCCAAACCGATTGAACCGGAAGTCATGTACCGCGAACTGGCCCGATGGGTAAGGAAAGAGTCCGGACATAACGCCGGGGAGGCTTCGCCATTACCCGTGGATGCCAGTTGTGAGCAACGGCTGCGCGCTGTTGACCAGACGGTCATCCATGTTAATGAAGGATTGGCCCGAATGTCGGGTGACCAGACGCTTTATTGTAAAGTTCTGGAAAAGTTTTACAAAACGCAACAGGATTGCGGACAGTTGTTGCAGCAGGAAATGGATGGCGGGCAGCATGAAGCGGCTATTCGCCGGGTTCATACCCTGAAAGGGCTGGCTGGCAGCCTGGGGGCGCGCCAGTTATCGAAAGAGGCGGCGACCGTGGAAATGCAGTTGCGCAATCATGAGACGGTCGATATGGAGGCGCTTGATTCCTGCCTTGAAAACGTGCTCGTCAGCCTTGAATCGTTGATCGCTGATCATGGCACAAGCAGTGATACTGCCGGTTATGAGCTGGATATTGCCCGGGTTTTGCCGTTGATACAAAAAATGAAAGGGTTGCTGATGGATGATGATGGCGATGCTGTTGATGTCTGGGATGAACTGCTGGCCATACTACCGGAAGGCTTTGCGGAAGAATGTATCCAGATGATTAACCAGCATCTGGATGCCTATGATTTTGAGGCTGTACTTGCACCCCTGGATGATCTCGCGGATGCTTGCCTGCATGCGGCGGAAGCACAACTGCAACAAAAGGAAACAACAGGAGGGTGAAGATGAAACGGTTATGGATAACAATGCTGGTAATGCTGTGTGGATGGCTGACTGGCGCATCACAGGCGCTGGCTGACTGCATGATCGAGGGCGACACGATTCGGGTGAGCGGACGTATCTGGACAGATGAGGGCAAACAATGGATGGCACAACTGGATAAACCGGTATGCGTCTGGGGAATTAATCCGCAAACACAAGCCAGCTACAAGGTGTCTGACACCGTCGTGCTGGTCAGATTGGAAGCGGCGGATGCCAAAGTAAAAAATGCGATTGATAATGCTACATTTCCACGCGCTGTGATGGATGGCCGCCTGAGCATTGACCGCAGCGCAACGGCTCGTTACAAGTGCGTGGTAACGATCAACGCCATTGCTGAAGCCGGTTCACTGGTCAGCGAAGTTGTTGCCCGTGATAATGCGAAGGAAAGCTGGGTCATGCGCGCCTCTCCCAAGCTGCAGGAAATGTTTGCCAATGCCCAGTTTGCCGAAAATGTGGGCAAAAACGCCCTGAGCTTCATCCATCCTGTTGGCAATTATGATGGCGTGAATAGCTGGTCAGTTACCACGCAGGGGAAAATCCTGATGCTGAACATGCGCTTGATGTGGAAAGGGAAACTGACTCAAAAACTGTACACCACTGATATTATCTGGAAGAGCAGCAAACAGGGGCATATCTCGGCGGAAATTGTCAAAGATGATTCGACCCTGCCTGTGACAAGCGGGAAAATTGAAAAAATGGATGATTATTTTCGCACGCATATCTGGCCGCTTCTCTATAACAAGCTGAAATAGAGGGCTGGTATTCAGTTAAAACTGTTAACGGCACGGGTGAACTACGAATACTGATCAATTCATGACAGTGCTGCTGCTGATCGGTTTGTGGCAAACGTCAATGGTCGCTGTTTTTTTGCTACATCGTGGTTTTCATCCGCGTGACATCTGGCAGGCAACGCAGCCGATGATGGTCATCTGGGTGTTTTTCTGGCCTGTTTATCAATCACTGGCATGGCTGTGGATGGGGTTATTGCTGTGGCTGCTGCTGTTGCTGGCAGCCCGCCTCATCGAAACACCCTTCTGGCTGGCTTTGCGCAAGGCGTGGAGTCCTCATCTGGGGGCTGCCACAGCCGGGCGGCAAACACTGCTGGCACCGTTTGCCCTGTGGCTTGCGTTGTTGGTTGCGGCAAGCTTGTTTGAGCAGGGCATGCCTGAGTTTGGCTTTGGCATTGCCTTAAGCGCCTGTTTATCGTTTCCGCTGGCACGCTTGTGTGATCGTATGGGCTATCTGCCGTTGGCGGTTTCCCTGCATCCGGAACATACCCTGCCCGGTCAGCTATTGTTGCTGCTGAGTATGACCGTGCTTTGCAGCTGGAGTATTCATGTTTACCATGACGTGGACTGGCTGTTAATCCTGCCTGCGGCCACCATGGCTGCCTGTGTCGCTTCCGTGATTCGCATGCTGTTGCCGCAATGGTGGAATTTGCCGCTGGCCATGCTGGCCTCATCTTTTCTTCTCTGGTATTTGTAATGAGCTTACGTGA
>JALSZZ010000153.1 GCA_027075825.1 Mariprofundaceae bacterium
CTTTGGTGTGCTTTCTTCCTCTTTGTCTGAACCACCGCAGCCAGCCAGCATGAGCGCGAGCAGGCTGGCTGCCATAATGGTTTTGGGCCAGCCATGTCGCATACGTTCAGTCTGTCTTGCCTTGTTTTTATTCATGGTGCTCTCCTTCTGCTGCCAGTTCGCGGCCAAAATCATCGCGGTAACGTGAAATAATGATAATCAGCGCCAGTGAATAGACAAAAGTGGATAACAATACTACGCCCAGCACCACGGCGGTAAACATGTCCAGATGCGGAAAATCAGGGGGAATCATCATCAGCATGACGATGGACAACCCGCCCTTGATACCGGCAAAGGTAAGCACGCTCCACCAGCGAAAGTTGATATCCGCCATACTTTTCAGCTGATTGCTGATCAGCGCAAATTTGGCCATCATCAGGGCACGAATCAGGGTCGTGATCACAAACATGCCGAGAATCTCCTGCCAGTACTGACGCAGCAGTGCAATATCGATAATTTCAGCCAGGGCGATAAATAACATGGTGTTGGCCAGCAATGCCAGAAGCTGCACATCTTCGCGGGTGCGAGTATGGCGTTGCTGCTCCTCGTGGGTGGATTTGATTTTTTCCAGCGCTAACTGAATCAGACGCGGTGATGAGTGGGAACGCACGGATTCCTGACGCAGCGCATCTTCTTCGCGTCCCATACGCTGGCGAGCGTAATCATCGCTGGTATCCATGACATGCTGAATCGTCAGCATGGCGCAAATACAGGCCAGAATCCCGGAGAAGTGCGTATGGGTATGCATACCCAGATTCGCCAGCAGAAGGTAAAAATGCTCGGCCAGTTCAAAGCTGGCATAGCCTGTCATCAGTACCAGCAGCAGCTCTGCCATGCGATTGTCCGTTGTCTTCATCAACAGTAAACCGAAATAGCCAATAACCACGCCGACAAGCACAGAGCCGATCAGCACCAGCAAACTGGTTTCAGTGACGTACCAGATGGTGATATGACCCCCTTGCAGTGAAAACAGGCCGATAAACACAAAAACAATCAGCGCTGTTGCATCATTAAACAGGCTTTCTCCCTCGCAAAGAATCTTTAGCTGGTGAGGCAACGAAAAACGGGAAAAAATCGACACCACAGAGACCGGGTCAGTCGCCAGCACCATGGCAAACAACATAATAACAGCAGCAGTTTCAAGCTGGTATCTGGCAAACAGCAGATCGGAAACCCACAAAGCCATCAAAACCGATAACGAAACAGCCACCACCGCCAGAAAAAACAGACTGAGGGCGTGCTCCTTCAGTATGGATAACTTTAGCTGCAGTGAATCTGAAATCAGCAATACGGGCAGCAGAAAAATCACCAGTTCGGCAAAACCGGGCATATCTGCCGTAACCACCGGTAATTGCTGAAACAGCATATGCGTAGCAAAGGCGAGCATCAGCAGGGCAAGCGGTGAAGGTACGCCCCAGCGCTCCTGTAGCTGAAGCGCCAGATAAAGAATACCGCAAACCATCAATAGCGTTGCAATCACGCGCTTCCCTCCCGATCAAATGCCGAAAGTGTGCACAGGTATCAAAAATCTTCAATGACTGCCTGCGGCCTGCGCCCGCCAGTGAGGGCCAAATTCAAAGACCGCCAGGCCACTGAGTATCAACAAGCCACCGATCAGGATATTCATCGTCAGCGTTTCGTTGTTAAGCAGATGACCAAGCAATAAGGAGATCACCGGGGTAATCAGTGAAATCAGAGCTGTACGGGTAGCACTGACGCGTTGTAGCACATAATAATAAAGCGAAAAGCCAAGCACAGAACCAAAGACCGACAGGTAAAGAATAGACAGCAAGGCATGGGGTGGGGCTGCCAGTACGGCATGCCAGCTTTCGTGCCAGCCTGGCTGAATGCTCAGCCAGCTCAGTACAAACAGGGGCGTAGCACAAAGCAGGCTGCCAGCCGTCAGTGTCATGGCGGGCAAGCGAACATCGACACGTTTGACCATCACCGAAGACAACGAGTGCAGCAGACCGGAAAGCAGGACACCAGCGATTCCCCATACCGCCTGAGGCTGCCAGTTCAGGCTATGACGCAGCACTATTGCCAACCCTGTCAGTGCAACACCAATGCCCAGTATACGAAAGCGGTTCAACGGCTCATTATGCAACATCACACTGGCCATGAGCGCTGAAAACACCGGTGTAAAACCAAACAACAAACCAATCCAGCCAGAAGGAATGTACTGTGCGCTCCAGTAAACCATCATCATGCTACTGTAAATACCAAGGCCACTGTAAAAATAAACGCGGAGCGCCGGGGCATGCCAGATAAAACGATGGCGTAGCAACAGCAGGATGATACTTAATACACTCAGGCCAATCACCATGCGTGAAGCCAGACCAAAGACAAAACCTGCCGCTTCAGTACTCCAACTGATCGCCAGCGGTGTTGTGCTCCAGATCAGAACAACGCCCAGATAAGCAGGAATTACAAGCTTGGGCCATGAGGGTTCCTTAGCCTTTTTCATCCATACCCCGATATTGCAGGGCTTCGGCAATATGTTGATGATGGACGGCTTCATCAGCAAGATCCGCAATGGTCAGCGCCAGCTTGAGAATGCGGTGATAGCTGCGTGCCGAGAGGGCAAAATGTTTCATGGCCTGTTCGAGTAATTGCAGCCCCTTGCCATCGGGGCGGCCATGTTGTTCCAGCGCTGAAGGGGTGAGACTGGCATTGCTGCATCCCTGACGCTCATACTGACGCATGCGGCATGCCTGCACCCTGCTGGCAACAGTGGCCGACGGCTCACCTGGCTGCATGTTCAGCAGCGCTTCACGTTCAACTGGCGGCACGCTGATGCGCAGATCAAAACGATCCAGCAAGGGGCCGGAAATACGTCCCTGATAACGGCGAACCTGGACATCAGAGCAACGGCATGGTCGGGAAGGATGGCCCAGGTAACCGCAAGGGCAGGGGTTCATGGCCGCAATCAGCTGAAAACGGGCGGGAAACACCAGTGTATCGGCTGCTCTGGCAATACAGACTTGCGCTGTTTCCAGCGGTTGTCGCAATACCTCCAGCACCTGTCGCTTGTATTCAGGCAATTCATCGA
>JALSZZ010000154.1 GCA_027075825.1 Mariprofundaceae bacterium
CACCGGTAATGCCCAGACGTTTGAAATCTTCGCGTTGCAGGTCAATCTGCGTCTGCGCATATTCGCGACACAGGCGACGGAATTCAGTGGCGCTGACATCTTCCGGTTTGCGTTTTTTCTTGCGCAGTTGCTCTTCCACTTTCAATTCGATCGGCAAACCATGGCAATCCCAGCCCGGCACATAAGGCGCATCAAAGCCCATCATCGAACGCGAACGCACCACAATATCTTTCAGCACCTTGTTGACAGCATGACCAATATGAATGCTGCCATTGGCATAAGGCGGGCCGTCATGCAACACAAAACGTGGCGCTCCCTTGCGCGCCTGGCGAATACGGGCATGCAAATCGTCATCCTGCCATTGTTGTAAAATAGCAGGTTCACGTTTAGGCAGGTTGCCACGCATGGGAAAATCCGTCTTGGGCAGGAACACGGTCGGGCGATAGTCAAAAGCAGAATCGGACAATGCAAATCCTCACACAGGTCTGGCATGAAATACGACGAAGACTTCGTCGCCAATAGCGGACAACACACAGCCGTCCCCGTCCATGCGGGAACAAACGTGCAGGCTCCGCCTCACACATTCATGCCAAAGCCAGAAAATGGGCCGCAGTATAAGCAATTTCGCGGTAATGTATAATAGGAATCGACCAGTCACCAGGTGAAACAGGCAAGTCTGAGTTACGAACTGAGAGACCTGAATTCGCATTATAGGTGCAACTGTTTTGGCACAGGATTACTTCAGTTCAGAGTGCTGATTTTCTTACAAATTTCGATATACCTTTGCGCAGCAATCTCCCAGGTATATTGTTCCAGTGCAAAGCGGCGGCCTGTCGCGCCCATCTTATGCCGCAATGCCACATCCGCCTGCAATTCACCAATGTGCTCTGCCAGTGATACGGCATCCGCAGTTGCCAGTCTGGCTGCACCAGCCTCACTCAGAGCATCAAATCCGCACTGATCTGTCAGCACTACGGGAGTACCGCAAACAGCAGCCTCCAGCGCGACGATAGACATCGCCTCCTGACGCGACGGCACGACCAGCATTGATGCCCCATGACAGGCGGAGGATTTCAGCTCGCCCCCGGCATAACCGGCAAAGTGGACACGCCCCGACAAGTCAGCCGCTGCCGCTGCCTGCTCCAGCGTTTGTAACATGCCGCCATCCGGCCCGGCAAATACCAGATGCAGATGGGAAAACTGGCCAGCAATCGAAATGAACGCCTGCAGCAGCAAATCCGGCCCCTTGATCTTATTCAAACGACCGACAAAGAGGATATAGGGAGCATCGCCAATCCCGATTTTTTGGCGAAACAGGCCTGCATCATCAAAGGCAAAATCGTCCGCTCTGACTCCGTTGGGGATATGGAAGATACGCTCGGCATCGACACCATATTGCGCTAAAACCGAAGCCTCATCCGCCGCAATAGCAATGGCAGCGGAGCAGTTCCTGACCAGCGCAGCACCCACTACCCTGTTGTACCAGCGTTTAAAGCCCTGCGATCTGCCAAACAGCGGCAACGCGCCGGCGGGACAGATTACGTAGGGCGTTCGGCTTATGCGGGCCATCCAGTAGGCGAGGGCGTTGATGAACGTCCAGTGATTCATCAGGTGAATCACATCAGCCTCGCATACCATGCGATAGATCGTGCGCAGATTCGGTGCCGGCAGATACCAGCGCCGGTTCCAGCATGGTAGCAGAACAACATCATCCGACGCAGCAGGACTGCCGATATCGACGGAGAGAATGCGAGATGAAACCCCGTCCATATCCAGCATCGCCTGATGCAATTGTCGGATACGTTCGACTGTGCCACCGCCAGTGACCGGATCCAGACTCATATTCACATGCAGTATCTTCATGACTTGTGCTCGCGACAGGCACACAGGCGCGCAATCGCGGCCTCCAGCCCCAATGGAAACGCGAAACCGGCCCCGGACAGTCTGGCTGACGAAAATCGGGTTTTTCCATGCAGCGACTGCCCCTGCCTGATCCGACGCAAATAGTACGGCACCGCAACGGGCAGTTTCGGCCCATCATACCGGGCCATTCCCAACTTGCGCCGAGCCAGATTACAGACACCGACAACCGTATTGCGATCATCCTCATCGCAGCCCACGAAATAGGTGCCGGAACAGTTTTCATTCACAGCAAGAAACAGTGCCGCTGCCGCCACATCCTCCGCATGCACCAGATGTGCGCATTCCGCCCCCTTCACCCATAGCGACAGTCTGCTGCGCCATCCATGCCGGAATGCCAGCGCCACAACCCCCGGTCTGTCATCATCCACCACATTGGTCGGTCGCAACATGCAGATGCGCATCGCCTGCCCCTGCATCTCCTGCAACAACTGCTCAGCCTGCCATTTGCTGATTTCATACGCATTGAATGGATGGCATGGTGTCGCTTCATCCACCCAGATTTCGTGCGCCGGGCCGATTACACCTGCTGAACTAAGATGAATAAAACTACCCACTCCGCACTCGATCGCCTTGCGCGCCAGATGGCGAGTCGCCAGTACATTCACATCATGCATGCGTGACGAATCATGCAGTTCGGCGGCACAATGAAAAACGCACGTGGCACCCCGAAGCAGGGAATCGACAGCATCCTCCGATGCCAGTTCACCGGCAATCACCTCACACCCATCAGGCACCACAGACTTATGATGCTGTAGTGCACGAACCTGCCAACCCTGCGCAACCAGCAGTACCACCAGCCGTCGCCCGATCATACCGGTTGCTCCGGTTACAGCAGCAATTTTGCCCGTTTTACTCATGCTCTCTCATCAGTGACGCATACAGTGGTACGATTCTGTTCCTAGCGATATGCATCCAGTCAAAGTCCGTTACAGACGGACGCGCCCGCTTTCGCATCGTCGCCAATTCGGGATGATGGATCAGATCGCGCAGGCCTTGCGCATACTCGCCGACCCCTACGCCGGCAAGCAGACCGTTTTGTTCATGTTCAACGAACATTCTGTTGCCAAACGTATCTGTCGCCAGAACCGGCAGCCCGCAAGCCAGATACTCCAGCGTTTTCAGAGCCGGAGCCGTGTCATAGATGCCACCGGGAATATAAGCCAGCCCGGCATCATAGCCGGGTAATGCCGCCAGCAATGCTGTGCGCTCCACCCGTCCCATAAAGCGGATTCGATCACATAGCGCATGTTCGCGCACCAGCGCTTCCAGTTGCTGGCGCTGCGAGCCTTCACCATAAATATCGAGCGATATATCGTATCTCTGCGCCACTTCGATCACCGCTTCAAGCATTCTGTCAACCTGCCGAATCAGATCCAGTGAACCGATGTAAACCAGCCTGAACGGGCGGGAAACGGGGAGAGCGTACACAGTCTCAGCTTTGGGGATGCCTGAAAAATCAACACCGGGAGGCAACCAGTGTAATGCTCGTCGTTTTCCCAACTGCGTCCATGCTGATTCGATCCCGTGTGTGGCGATCGCATCAAAGCCGACGGGTTCGAACAAATTCTTCAATCGGTGCAGGCTGCGGGGAATCCCGGTTCGTAACAACGGCGAACGTATATCCATCACATACTTTGCCTTGCACGATCTCGACATTACCCATGGAATCAATCCGCAGCCGCTATAGAGAAACACATGCACAATATCCGGCTTCAATTCACACCCCAGGCTTGAGAGCGACCGATACCATGACTGATCAGCTGTAATCTCAAAGACGCGAACACCTCGCTCGCGAAGGAATGAACCATCACCGCCAGCTTTAGCGACCATGAATACCTGATGCCCTATCTGCGCCAGGGCAGTCGGAAAGTAATGAATGGCAGCCTCACCAAAGGCTCCCAGTATGCTATTGTGAATAAACATCAGACGTAGTGGTTTCAATTGTCAGATTCCGTAATTAGTTTATCGACTGCCTGTAAATTAAACAGGTGTATTTTCCAGTTCATCAGATATGCATGATTAACATGGTTACGCTTTAATATTAAAACAGGGTATATGACGATCAATGTGAACCCTGTAATGTGTATGTATCAGGATATCCCTGCCATTTTTTTTATGGTTGCCCTTAAGGCTGCCAGTTTCTCCGAGGAAAGAATGATATGCAAGGGAATGCGTAAACTCAGGGAGAGCCTAGTGGGAATATCAGGTACATGCCTGACAAACTGATAGTAATATTTTATTTTACCCGACAAGCCATATGTTTTTCTTAGTCTGATGCTTTCCTGGTCTGCATGCCGACGGTACCAGACAACAGGTCCTGATATTCCCCTGAGGGCCCCATGCTTCAAAACTTCAAGTAGCAGAATATGATCTTTGCCCAGACAATCGGTAGCCATCACCGAATCCATAGCCTGCTCCAAGGCAGTTTTGCGAAACAAAGCATAAGTGTACATTGCCTTACTCGTCCAGTTCATAAAAAAATCAAGATAATCACCTTGCCGAAAAGAAGGGAGAAGAGAGGAATCACTCCTGACAAATTCGCCTGTTTCGGATTGATCCAGAAAACCGGTTTCACCTGTTACCCCGGCATCATCATCCTGCATTTCATTCACCAGTTGCTCCAGCCAGTCAGATGACCACACATCATCACAGGCCGCCCACATGAAATATTCACATTTTGCTTCTCTCAGAACAAAGCGAAAATTATTGAGCGAGCCAAGATTCTCATTTTGACAAAAATATCGGATTCTGGCATCCTGTTTTTCATATCGCTGGCAAATCGCATCCGTTTCATCCTCTGATGCGTTGTCTGATATAATCAGTTCAAAAGCCTCAAATGACTGCCCAAGCAGTGACTCAATAGCTTCTTCAATAAATGCACTTCCGTTATAAACCGGCATTCCAATGCTCACCACAGGGTTATCTCTGTTCATTTGATGTCCTTTGTTTCTTTTCTCATCCCTTGCAGCAATTGTCGCAATTCTGGCATCATCATAAATGTCAGCAAAAAAGTGATCACCCCCAATGATCCGAGCATCATAAGAATTTGCCATCTGTTCTCAATCGCCAGGAGATGATCCATTAAAAATCTGACTGATAACAGAAAGCTGCTCAGGATGAGTGTCGGCAAAAAAAGAGCAGAAAAAAACCAGTGCTTCCATTTTCCCACATGAAGATGTCTGTGCATGACAGGTAGTCCCAGAAGTACATATCCGCATGTTACCAGCAACCAGGCAAAAGCAGCCCCTTCCGGGCCAAAATGCATACCAAGAAAATAAACCGCAGGCACAATCCATAGCACTGAGCCAATATTGACATAAACCGAAAAACGCAGCCAACCACTTGCAAGCTGCAGAGAGTAGGGGATTATCACCTCGGCATGAAGCATCTTGGCCAGTGCCAGGATGGAAAGAATCACTGATGCAGCACTTGCAACTTCAATATCTCCCGTATAAGCAAAAAGCACTTCCTGCGAAAAAATTGCAAGTATAAGTCCGACAGGAATGGCAAACGCAGATGCAAGCTGACTTGCAAGCCTGTAAAAAGTGGCAAGCTCGGCTTCGGAAGTTCCGGCACCAATCATTTGAGAAAGCCGGGGGTAAACAACATTGTTAACAGGCCCGACCATCATCGCCACTACGCCCGCCATTAATGAAGCCAGCATATAATAGCCCATGATCTTTAGCGGAAAAAGTGCACTGACAATCAATTTGTCCGCCTGAAGTAAAATCGTCCCAAGGACAGCATTGCTTCCGGTTCCGGCAACAAAAGGAAGTATTTCCTTAAGCCTTTGCAGAGAAAACGCGGGGCGGGCTTTTGCCTTTGGCATACTGGCCCACGCTGCTATCGCAAAAACCAGGCTTGATATGACCGAAACAATACTTTGCCAAAGGAAGAAATGTATAATATCAGCCTGGATCAGCCATAACACCAACACCGATCCCAGCCAGTTCATGATGGAAAACATCACCAGCAATCCATTCAGCAGCAACTGACGTTGCAATCCTGTCAGGGCACCCTGATAAAGTCCTGTCGGCCATCGCAAAGCAATCACCCAGGCAATTACGAAAAGCACGTTCTCCAGCTGATCGGTTGAAAGGACTGATGTATTCAGCCAATTTCGGGAAATCCAGGAAGACGAAGATACAAGCAGTATGCCAATCAATAGTGCAGCCAGCCAATACAACACTTCAAGACTTCGCAAGGTATTGCGCATAGCCAAAGCGCCTTTTTTCCCTTTTGCTGAAAAATAAGAAAGTTCCCGGACACATGCAGACTTCAGCCCCATCTCCAGCACGGCAAGCGACCCTTGAAGTGTGATGTAAAAACCGATCAACCCATAAGATTCAATGCCCAGGAAGTGAATATATACCGGCGTGAAGACAATGCCCAGAACCACCGGCATAAACTGGCCTGCATAATTTGCAACTACGCCCGCTTTCATGCTGGAAGGAGAATGCAAAAGCTTTCTCCTTCCGATATTCATGCCTATTTAACTCTCCTCAGGTATCCGTCCGGAGCCACAGTGATTTGAATTTTATGCGGAATAGATTCGTCAATTTCGAATTCGTCGTGATCTTTGAGATATTCCCAAACAGCAGTTTTAGGATTATTACCAGGCCCCCATGGACGATCCGGGAACATCGAAGCCGGCATATCTTCAATCGCAGAATCAAATACGATGCAATAACTGCCCACACCTACCAGAGGTGCATACGCCTGCAACTCCGCAAATACATGTTCATGAGTATGATTAGAATCAAGCACAACGAGAATTCGCTTTTTATCCTTTGCTGCAGATTTCACCTGTGTAATAATTTCCGGATCAATACTTGAACCTTCAATCATATCAATACGCCTGAACATGGGGTGCTCTTCAATTGCTTGACGATTATGGGAGCGAATCTCGATATCTATGCCCAGTACCTTAGCATCTTGTGAGCCACCGCAGGCAGCAGTCAGTTCCAACATAGAGGCATAAAAAATCAGGGATCCACCATGAGCTATCCCTGTTTCGATAATTAAATCAGGTTTAACATCCCAAATAATTTCTTGCATTGCCACCATATCCTGAGGAAACTGAATAATTGGGCGACCCATCCAAGAGAAATTGTATGTGTAGTTATACGCTGCGGTTTCACGTTGCCAGATTCTGGACATTCCTTGAAGATCACTGTCTTTGCCTATTCGGGCGATATTCTCCTGTCTTTCTTTTTCAAAACGACTATTTCCGCTTGTTGACATAATCCCTCCAGTAAATTGATTGCGAACAAATCAGATCACGAACCTGATCACCACAATTTGCAATAGCATCGATAATCGATACATATGGCGTAAACTCTCCGTATTGTTGCACGTACGACTTCTTTTTGTAATCCATATAGCGTACGCTTATACCATTTTCTTCAAACTTCTCATGCTCCAGGTAATTGAGTGCTCCGAGGCCGGTAACATATGTATCAGCATCAACTAGGTTGCATAAATCTACAAGTCGTTGTGTACTTGAACCACCTACACCTGATGACGATGATCGCAATAACCTTGGAGCATACCCTATCCAGTCTAAAATCTGCTCAATGGCATGGATATTAAATTCAGAAAGTTGATCTGATGGGAAACTATATACGGTCTCGACAAGATCGAACATCGCATCAAAGTGCGGAGCTTTTGAATAGGCTTGGCGGATGACCTTCAGGTGCTTTGTTCGCCAGTCTTCTCGCTTTGAAAATACTACTTCGTTGATTAGCCTTCCCGATTTTTTCCTGTCGATTGGAGCAGTAAGCCAGGATGTTCCATTTGTCGTTTTAATTTGCACTCTGGACATAAAACTTCGCCCCTGTGGAAACTGCACATCATCGTAATGGATATAAACATCTGCCATGCGAATCTGTTCGAAAAGACCAATCCACGGTATAAACATCGGTTGGGAAATCACGACTGTTTTAGACATTACTTCACCAAGAAATTATCTGCAACGGCGTAACCGATACCGCCTCTGCCAACGCCATTACCTGAGTAGAGCATATATACCTTGTTTTTATGCGGATAAAATGATGGATAACAGATCATTTCAGAGTCCCAGCCACTTTCGGATGTACGAATTCCTGCTTGTGCATCCAGGCGCTGCCAAACCAGGCCGTCGTCAGATACAGCATAGCCGATAGAGAAATTCTTTGCAGCTTTGGTTTCATATCCCCGCTTTGAATACCACATATGGTATTGACCTCTTATTTTTATCACCCATGGCGCTGATATAATCTCTCCATCATAGTCATACTCAATGACAGGATTCTTATGAGGCATCCAATACACTCCATCTTCTGATTCAGCATAAAATACGGTGTAGATTGGTTCAGGGTTGTTATTAGCATTGCGCCATTCGGTTCCAGAGCAGTACCACATTTTATATTTTCCGTCATCAAAAATCACAAAGGGAGCTGCTGTCATTAACGGATGGTTGATATCCTGACCCAAAATAGGACCCTCATAAACCCGTCTTAATTTCTCTCCCCCGGCCTCAATCATAGCAAGGCCTATCGTAGCCTCAATTGATACACCGTAACGTCGCCGCTTCCAGCCGACATAATACATGCGATCCTCACCATCGTGACGGAGAATAGATACCGGCGTAATACCAGAATCATCGAAAGTGCCTACTCTTCCTAGCTGTAACAACGGTTCGTTATTTATCTTCAAAACTTTTTGGGGATTTGATATATCCACGTCAATGAAGGTTGGATAGGGCATATCCTCATCAGACCTTGAAGAGAAAAAAATACGCAGGTTTCCATTATCTAACAGATAAGGAATTGGGCGGGTTGCATGCGTTTTGAAGAAGCCAGAACCATCGGGGCAATAGATAAGCCCCTTTTTTTGCCAGGTTATCACCATTCTTACAATCACTCCGCTACTTATATCAAGTCTTTTTTTACAATTCGATAATCAGATGCAGCCGCTCGCACCAGTGTTCTTTGTTCACAGTTTTTCATCACGATCGCACCCGAAGAGACCACTGTAAATTTTCCAAGCTCAACATTATCTCTTAACGTGGAGTTAACCCCGAGAAAGCAGTTCTCATGAATACGACAAAGGCCGGAAACAACAACATGAGAGCTGATGAAACAGTGATCCTTAATTTCTGAATGATGGCCGATATGGTTACCTGACCACAACGTCACATTGTTACCGATCTTCACAAAAGGCTGGATAACGTTATTTTCCAGGATAAAACAGTTTTCGCCAACAGGTGTTCCGTAATACATTGCTCGGGAGCTTATGTAGGTAGCACAGTTATAACCTTTCGCTCTGGCTTCGGCAAAACGTTGTTGACGCACCTGGTTTGTCTTTGCATAACCCACAGCAATAAACATATCGTAGTCGGCAGTCGGATAATACTTCTCTACATCCTCAAATGCCACTACAGGACGATCCCGGAACACTTTCCCATCAATAAACTCACTTGCATTGGTAAAAGCACAAACCTCGTAGTCACTGTCAGTTCCAAAATAGAAATCAGCCACCTCAGCAATCGAACCACACCCATAAATAACAAGTTTTTTCATTTTCTTCCTCCCGCCAGACAGGTCTGATTTCCCTCATTGCCAACTGGTTCCCGATACAGGCAGAGCGTGTATTCATACAGTGGATAAGCGTGATCAAGCCTGATAAAAGGAGTAATTTCGCTAAAACACCATGCAAAGAGTTCTGCCGGATTACGATAGTAAAGATTATTTGAGAAGAAATTCACTTTCGTTGTCATCACATTGAAAGCAATACCCATGTTACATAATTCATACATTTGCTTAATCAGCCGTGCTGCGAACTGATCCATGACGGAGCCGGAAACATCCAGTTTCTGTGTCAAAATACCGTTGCAGACCACATAGTCGAAACACTGATCAAACTCGTATTCAAAAATATCTCCCAAAATAAATTTCGCATCCGGGCAAGTATCACAGGCCCATTGAATCATATTTTCTGCAACATCAATGCCCGTATAATCAAGCTCAAGCCCTTTCAGTCTTGCATAATCCAAAAGCCCGCCAAAGCCACAGCCTACATCCAGCAGAGATGGTGCCCTGGCCGAGTTCTGTGAAATCACCGCCAGCATTTTTTCATAGCGTAACGCCAGACGTGAAGCATCAGTTCCCCAGTCAACTCCCTGAGGAGTCGGTCCATTTTCACGAAAAGTGGCTTCATAATGTTGTTTCAGTTTATTAGTGATTTCCGACAAGTTACGACTCCAGCATTAAACGCAGAACACGACAAACCCTCTGCTGACTCCCTTCAGATAAGTCGTGGTAACTCGGAAGATTGATTGCACGCCCATAGAGTTCGTAGCTCACCCTGTTTTCGGGCTTTTCCCCGAACATGGGCAGCATACTGAGAGGCCAGAAGAATACCCTGCCATCAATTTGCTGCTGTTGAAACATTTCAATTAGTTGTTCGCGATCAAAGGTAACATCCTGTTCAACCACAATTGTCGGCATCCAGTAACCGTTGATCGTGCCTTCCGGTTCAGGATTCATGGTAACAGGTAAATCACTCAGAGCGTTTTGGTAATACCTGAATATCCGGCGTTTAGCGGCGATCAGTTCATCAATTCGCTCCATCTGGGCGTATCCGATCGCAGCCTGAATATTGCTCATTTTGTATTTGAAACCAATCATATCCGGCCAGAATTGTCTGGTCTGGCCTGCAACCCGTCCATGGTTAGACAGAGAAAGCACTTTTTCATAAAAGGCCTTGTTCTGCGTGACGAACATGCCGCCCTCGCCTGTCGTCAGTGTTTTGGTACCATGAAAAGAGAATGTACCGAACATCCCCATCGATCCGGCCCGCTTGCCATGCCAGACAGAGCCGATCGCTTCCGCAGCATCCTCAATGACTGGAATGCCATACTTCTCTCCAATTGCCAGCAATGCATCCATATCACACAGATTGCCATAGAGATGTACCGCGATAATTGCTTTTGTTTTCGAGGTAATCGCCGCTTCCGCCTTCTCCGGGTCAAGACACCAGGAATCGGGTAACACATCGACAAACACCGGCTTTGCGCCTAAGTAGGTAATTGGCGATGCTGATGCAATCCAGTTGATGTCAGCCAGTATGACCTCATCGCCTGAACCCACTCCAAGTGCAGCCAGCCCCATATGCATGGCTCCCGTACAACTGGAAGTGGCAATGGCGTATTTAACGCCAAAGTGGGCTTTGAAGGCTTCCTCAAAACGACCGATATATTCGTAACAACGCTCACCCCAACCGTTGCGCGCTGCATCAGTGGCATATTTAACTTCCAGATCAGTGATGGAAGGTTTGGTGTAGTGAATGCGCTTCATCTGCTTCATCTTTTTATGCCCTTTCTCACTTCTTCACTTCCGAAAAAGCAGATTGCGCCACCCTGAGAAAACCGGACTCAAAATCCTTCGTCTCCGCTACGACATCCAGTTCGTTGTCACAGTAATTGCTAAAATTCCCTGCATCCGTATAAAGTGCCGGAAGCAGTTGATTCAACGTATTGAAATGTTCTGCAATCACAGCATAGTCTGTCTCATAATCATGTGCAGCAAGGTTCCGAATCGTTCGATACAACTGCCACTGTTCCGCCGATGCAATCACGCCACATTTTTCATAAAACACCAACACCTTGAGGAAACTGTCCACCGGTTCTCCTGCCAATAGTGCGGCATGCCGCATGGCTGCACCCAGCGTATCCTGCAATTTCGCGAAACGCTCGTTTATCGCCGCCAGTGATTCGAACAGCGTGACATCCTGCTTGCGATCAAGAAGATCTTCTGCCCGAAGCGGCCATATCAATTTTCGGGTTGATGCATCCAAAAAGAACACACATCGCTGTACTGCCTCCAGGAGAGAAGCGAGATGCGCTTTTTCACTCGTCAAAAGTTCATGATTCAATGTGTCAACTCCAATCGTACAGCCGATGCCCGGGCGATCCTTTGAAATGGTGACCCCTGCACTGCACGCCTCT
>JALSZZ010000155.1 GCA_027075825.1 Mariprofundaceae bacterium
ATGTGTACACCAGCCAGCTTCCCCAGGCAGAACAGGCGGAACGAGGCGGCAGTATTACACTGGAGTGGATGTATTAGCTGATCTTTGCCGAAGCATTACTTGCGGCGATGCTGATCCTTTTGCCATGCCTCAATACAGCGTTTGGCTTCTTCATAACCAACTTCGATAATTTTTTCATAGGCATCAAAATCGCGGATGCTGAATTCATGAATAGGCGGCTGGATAAAAATATCGGTCAGATCCTTGCTGTCTTCCAGGTGGGAGACGGTATTGACTTCAATCGTGCGCATCATGATATTCATGATTTGCGGCGCTTTCTCACCACTGGAAAAAGGATTGAATTTATCCAGCAATGATTTCCAGCCGGAAAGACTGGAGGAAAAGCGGTAGTTTTGATTCATGTCCATTTCCGGACTGGCATTGACCGCAATCAACGGCCCGTTTTCCGAGATGCCATGCATGACATCAATGGGCAGATTGTTCATCACGCCGCCATCAACCAGTACATCCCCTTCGGCGCAAAAGGGCGAAAAAATGGCCGGAATGGCGATACTGGCGCGCACCGCCTCCCACAGCAGGCCGCGCTGATGCACTACCGCTTTGGCGCGCGTCAAATTGGTGGAAATGCAAAAAAACGGCATCATCAGGTCTTCAATGCGCAATTCGCCATACATTTCCTGCAGGATTTCGGTGACCTTGCCTGTTTTGACCAGCGAGGTGGTTGGCAGCGTGTAATCCATCAGTAATCTGGGAGACGAGTAACGGGCCACCAGTTCCAATACTTCTTCATAGCTGCGGCCCGTAGCAAACACCCCGGCCAGCAAAGCGCCCATGCTGGTACCACCGATAAAATCAACATCAATACCTGCTTCCATCAAGGCTCGAACCACACCAACATGCGCCAGACCACGGGCGCCGCCGCCACTGAGCACCAGTCCTGCGCCATTATTGCTTAAACGACGCGCCAGTCGTTTATAGTCAGCGCGCTCGCGCAATCGTATATGATGGTGGGTTTTGACATTACGGGCATCCAGCCATGCATGGGTACCGGAGGGATGGCCATATGCCAGTTTTTGGTGCAGTAATATCAGCTCTTGTCTGGCGCGAGGGTTGATGCGCTGAACCGCTTGTTCAATCTCGCTTAATCCCGGTGATTGTGCAGAATCTGCCACGATCAGAATACGATCAGCCTGACGGATACTGCGTTTTGTCCAGTCTGTATCCTCGTGGTCAACTTCGTAAATAACGTAATCGTACTCTACTTCCCGATCATTCAGCCAGGAAATGATCGCAATATCAGCCGCATGATCCGTTGGCGTTTGCGCCGCGCCGCGTTTGCCAAACTGCTGATCAAAACGGGCGCTGCTAAGGTGCAGGGTTTTACCATATTCCGACAGCCCGTTTTCCAGTAATTCAGCAAAATGAATATTGCGACCAAGCTCACCAATATAAATAAGGGTTAGGTTCATCCCCTGCCTGCCCTGATCAAAGGTGTTGCCGCTGCCACGCTGATAGCGCTGAATCATGCTGCGGGTAATCGAAAACATGGTGCGAGGGTGTGTTTCGGAAAGTTCAAAAAAGTTTTTGGCGTTCAGCTTGACGATATTACTGTCACGGATGGCAAAAACCGTAGAGTTGCGCTTCTCTTTGGTAAATACGGAGAATTCTCCGATAGATTCGCCGGGGCGCACTTCGCCCAGCAGGTTCTCGTTGCCGAAGTCACCATCGGGCACCACGCCCAGCCGCCCGTTAACAACGATATACATGGCATCGCCTTCTTCGCCTTCGCGGAACAACACTTCTCCGGCATCAAGGCAGACCCACTCAAGGCGATTGGAGAAATCCTGAAAGGTATCCAGTTCCATATGCCCAAACAGGCCTGTGACGATACTGGCCAGACGGTCACCTTGCAGGCGTGGCTTGATATAATGACCAAATTCCTTGAGCAATGCCGGGTGGTTGGTGGTCAGCGTATCAAAATCCACCTTGGACAGACGGAGAAGTTCGCAATCCTCAAGCACTGTTACCGTCGCACTGCGTCGCAAATCGACGACCAGCGCCATTTCGCCCACCAGTTCGCCCTCTCCCAGCGTTCCGACTACCAAATGACTGTCGTTAGCTGTTTTGACGCTGACTTCAAGCTTGCCGCTGTCGATCAGATACATACAGTCGGCAGGGTCGCCCTGATGAAACATGACCGCGCCTTTGGGGAAAGAGACAGGTTCCAGTACACGGGCAACATCAATAAGAAAGCGATCAGTCAATGGCAGGCTGATATTGAATTTGCGCATTTTTTCCGGAATGCGCGTCAGTGTCATAGTATGGAGATGTTTACCTTGCATGCTTTTCCTGTTATTGGTGTTCTGATGTGATCAGCAGAGCCACTGGCAAAACTCCGTGTTTCATGGCTGATTCCAGTGAGGAGCATCACCGCCACTGGCGCAATCATGCATGCTGAATAAAGCCAAGTATAGGAAAAAATATTACACGGCTCCGGAAGGAATAGCGATAGTTGAAAAAACATATTGATAATATAGTGCTTTTTATGATTTTAGTGGCGCTTGCCGGGTGCAGGTATGGTGATCATGATGTCCACGAGCGGCGCTTTATGATGGGAACCATGGTGGATTTCACGGTTGCCAGCAGCCAGTTGGGTGAAGCGCAGGTGCGTCAGGCCATCGCCCTGGCAGCGCAGACCATGCAACAGATCGAGCAGCAAATGAGTATTTACGGATCAGCGGATAATACGGTCAAACAACTTAATCGTGCGCCCGTTGGACAGTCAGTCCGGGTTGATGCCAGGGTGGACAGGGTATTACAACAGGCGCTTGCTGTTGAACTTGCCAGTCACGGTGCGTTTTCGCCTGCGCTGGCGGCTTTTAATCTGTTGTGGGGATTCTCATTACCGGTGCCACCAACACAGCCACCGGCAGCAGAACGCATTAAAAGCTTGCTCAGTGATTACGCCAGCCAGTGCCTGAAACGCACGGGAAGGCAACAATGGCAACGGCAAAGCGCTGCCTGTCAGGCAGACCTGGGCGGCATTGCCAAGGGCTATGCACTGGATGTCGGCATGTC
>JALSZZ010000156.1 GCA_027075825.1 Mariprofundaceae bacterium
CTGGAGAACACCCCAGCCATTGCCGCGATCCGTCAGGTGCAGGTGCTGAATATCGGTCATGCCATCGTGGCAGATGCCGTGTTCAAGGGCCTGCAGCAGGCCGTGGCGGATTTCAAACAATGCATGCAGGCGGCGCGTGAACGCTGAATTTTCACTGATTCGTCAGCATTTTTTGCCGCATGGCGTGCATCATCGTGAAACGCGGCTGGGCAATGGCGATGATGCTTCTGTCCACCATGTGCCTGACGGATTTGAGCTGGTGATCAGCACGGACAGTGCGCTGGCGGGCAGACACTGGCCTGATGACTTTCCGCTGCAACAGGCGGCCAGCCGGGCCATGGCAGCGGCGCTGTCAGACCTTGCGGCCATGGGCGCTGTGCCACGCTGGGCCTGGCTGGCGGTGACCTTGTGTGCGGCTGCTCAGGCTGAAGCCATTGGTCGTGGTCTGCGGCAAACTGCCGCACAGTACGGGGTGGAAATCGCCGGTGGCGATACCACGGCAGGTGAGCAAACGGCAATTCATATCACGGTTGCCGGGTTGTGTCCGCAGGGCAAAGCCATGCGCCGTGATCAGGCCTGTCCTGGTGATCGCGTGTATCTGATTGGCGATGTCGGATTAAGTGCAGGTGGTTTGCAGCAATGGCTTCAGGGGCAGCATAACGGCGAGCTGGTGTCATCTTTCAGCACGGTTGTACCGCAGCTTGCCGCCGGTCAGCAGCTTGTGGCGCAGGGGGTGCGTTGTGCCATTGATGTCAGTGATGGGCTGTTGCAGGACGCTGGCCATGTCGCCCGCACTTCCGGCTGCGATCTTCAGTTGTATGCTGAACGCCTGCCGTCGCTGGCCAGACTGGCGCAGTGTTTCGATACAAAACAGGCGATACAACTGGCGCTGACCGGCGGCGAGGATTATGCCTTGTTGCTGACGGCTGCGCCTCATGTGTCCGTACCTGCTGAAGCTGTTTGCATTGGTCAGTGCCTGGCAGCGCAGGGCAGGGCAGGGCAGGTGATGGTTTGCCATCATGGCCAGCCACTGTCGTTTGCCTGTACGGGCTTTGATCATTTTGGCTGAGGCGAGGCATCACCCGCGCTATAGCTGGCAAGGCTTTGTACTGGCGGGCTTTGGCAGCGGTTATGCGCCTGTTGCCCCTGGTAGCTGGGGAACGCTGGCGGCCATGCCTGTTTTCTGGCTGCTCTGGACGCTGAGTCATGGCAGCGTGTTGTTGCTGGCGCTGGGCGTTTTGTTCATCGTGGTGTCTGGCTGTGCGTTATGCCAGCTATTGCTGCCCCAACTCGACGATCAGGATCCCGGCTGGATTGTTATTGACGAATGGGCTGGTGTGGGGCTGTGTCTGCTGCTGCTTGCGCCATGGCTGGCGGCTGAAGGCTGGTGGCTGTGGCTGGCATCGTTTGTCCTGTTTCGCCTGTTCGATATTCTCAAACCCTGGCCTGTTCGTCACGCAGAACACCTTGGCCCTGAGTGGTGGAGTATTATGGCTGACGATCTTCTTGCCGGTGTGCTGGCGGCGCTGCCATTGTTGCTGCTGCTGCGGTTGCTGGCGTAGCGACGGGGTGGACTGCCATAGTTCCCGCTGTTTCTCGTGACGATTGCCAAAGTCCGACAGACTCCCAGGCATCTGTCGGACTTTGGCAAATCTACTGTGAAAAACCGGATATTGGCCAAATCTTCACCCTGCTTTTGTTAAATAGCGCTGCTATTCGCCGCAACCAGGTCGTATATTTGACTCAATCCCGCTATTTCTCGTGACGATTGCCAAAGTCCGACAGACTCCTAGCATTGGCGCATGCAATCGATTAACGTCGCCATTCTTGGTGCCACAGGCTACACGGGTGCAGAGCTGATTCGTCTGCTTGATGCTCATCCGCATTTTCAGATCGCCCATCTGGGCGCGCATTCACAGGCTGGTCGCACACTGGGCGATGTGCTGCCCGGTATTCGGGAACCGCTGGCCGAACAGCGATTACAGGCGGCTGATGCCCTTCTGGCTGATGATATTGCGCTGGTGTTTACTGCCCTGCCGCATACAGCGGCTGCCAGTGCTGTGGCCAGTGCCCTGGCCGCAGGGAAAAAGGTGGTGGATTTATCCGCAGATTTTCGGCATCAGCAGGCCACCACCTATGCCGAAGCCTATGGTGTGGCGCATGCTCACCCCGAATTACTGGCGCAGGCCGTGTATGGCCTGAGCGAATGGCAGGCTGCACACATTGCTGCGACATCGCTGGTGGCCAATCCGGGCTGTTATCCGACTTCGGTGTTATTGCCACTGATTCCCTTGTTGCGCGCTGCTGTGGTGGATACCACGCAACGCATCATTATTGATGCCAAATCGGGCGCTTCCGGGGCTGGTCGCGCGCCAAAAACAGGGCTGCTGTATGGCGAAATCAATGAGGGTATCAGTGCCTATGGCCTGCCCCGTCATCGCCATGCATGGGAAATGGAGGAATGGGCGACGGCGCTTGGTCAGGCGGCAGTGGAAGTGCGTTTTGTGCCGCATATTCTGCCCATGACGCGGGGCATGCTCAGTACGATTCATCTGCGCGGGCATGATGCCGGGCAATGGCGTGAACTGTTGCGGCAGGCCTATACCGATGCGCCTTTTGTGCGTGTGCTGAACGAGGGTGTGTTGCCGTCAACCAAGGCTGTGGCAGGCAGCAACCGCTGTGATATTGGTCTGGCATATGGCGCACCGGGGCGCGATGGCCTGGATGAGGTGACGATTATTTCCTGTATCGACAATCTGTTGAAGGGGGCTTCCGGTCAGGCTGTGCAAAATGCCAACCTGATGTTTGGCTTTGATGCGACAACAGGACTGCCCCTGCATGCACAGTGGCCATAAGCCGTGGATGTGAAACCCTGGCACCAGCGCTTTCGGGACTGGTTGTTGCAACACAAACAGATCATGGTGATCGATCATTGCGGTCACAAGGCCACGCATAGCAGGCGTTTTTATCCGGTATTATTCTGGGGACTTGGCAGCCTGCTGATACTGGTGCTGATGGCGACATCATTTCTCGCTGGCAGTTACTACAAACCGTTCTGGAA
>JALSZZ010000157.1 GCA_027075825.1 Mariprofundaceae bacterium
CGCATTCATGCATTTCCAGATCGGGTTGCCAGACATCACTCATCACCGCTTAACCATCACCCCAGAGCAAAGGCCGCCAGTAACCCTCAAAAACCACGTTTTTTCGGAAGAAAATGCCGCATGACCTTCCACAACTATCATGCCTTCGCCCTCTTTTTGCCGGGTGCAATGGCGCAGTTTTTCCTGTAGCAAGGCATTTAGTGCATCAAGGCATTTAGTGCATCAAACTCATCGTCAGCTTGCAACATAAGCCTGAGATCCACTTCTTTTCCCTGCCATGCTTCAGGTTCAGGCTCCCGTACCACGGATTCATAACGACTGAGCCACGCATAAATATCTTTCAGCAGTCGGTCGAACACGGCAAGAAGCATCAAGCGGACATCATATTCAGCAGCCAACAGGAGTGGATCACAGCGCAGAGCCAGCTTGTCGGCTTCACAGGCGATACGGTTCATCAGTTGTGATATGCCATCGAAATCGGTATGCCCTGGCGATGGCAGGGGGGAGCACAACAAAAGCCGGATATAGTGTCTGGCTGGCAGCAGAGCTTCCAGCACCTGCTCGTGAACATGAATACTTTGCATCATCACCTCTCTGATCCGTTCAGAATATCTGCCATGCCAGGAGTCTGTCGGACGTTGGCAATCGTCACGAGAAATAGTGGGGTTGAGCCAAATAAAATATACAACCTGTTAGCGGCAAATAGCAGCGCTATTTAACAAAAACAGGGTGAAGATTTGGCCAATATCCGGTTTTTCGCAGTAGATTTGCTAAAGTCCGACAGACTCCCGGGACTCGTGACTCCCGCTGCTGGCGACGGGCTGTCCTGCCCCCTTGCAGGCAACATAACCAACCATCGCTAACTGGCAAGCGAATCGCCGCAGGCTGACCAGGCAGGTTAAAACATGTTCGGGTGATTGCCATTCACCGGCATCTTTCTATCATGCTGCCATGATACAGGAACAATGGCAGGAAGTGGCAAAACGCCTGAAAGAAAAACTCGAACCGGCGCGCTATGATGCGTGGATCGCGCCGTTACAGGTGGAAATGCGGGATAGCGCCTTACACCTGATTGCACCGGGGCGCTTCTTCCTTGATGGATTAAAGCGCGATTGCGCCGAAGAGATACGTCAGGAGGTTGAGGCCATTTTTGCCGCTGGCACAGAGATTTGCTACGATATTGGCAATGCTGTGGCGCAGCATGTACAAGCCGATGCCGACAGAGCCGGAAAGGATGAGCGCGCCGGGCGTGTCGATGGCAATATTGATTCGCGTTTTACTTTTGCCAACTTCGTTGTTGGCCCGAGCAATGAATTTGTTTTTGCCGCTTGCCAGGCAGTGGCCGAACACCCGGGTGAACATTATAATCCGCTTTATGTGCATGGCGGAGTCGGCCTGGGGAAAACGCATCTGATTCACGCCATTGCCAATGCACTGATTCAGCAAAACTGCCACAGCATTGCCTACCGCACGGGCGAGCGTTTTACCAATGAGTTGATTGAGGCCATTCGCACGCGCTCAACCCAGGCTTTCCGCGACCGCTACCGTCAGGTTGATGTGCTGATCATTGATGATGTGCAGTTTATCGAGGGGAAAACCAGCACCCAGGAAGAGTTTTTTCATACCTTCAATGCCCTGCATGAAATCCGCAAGCAGATCATTCTCGTGTCCGATCGCAGTCCGCACAATATGGCACATCTGGAAGAGCGTCTGCGTTCGCGTTTTAACTGGGGACTGGTGGCTGATATTCAGCCGCCCAACCTTGAAACACGCTTGGCAATTCTGCACAGCAAGGCTGAACTGGCCGGGATTGTGCTGGATAAGGATGTGGCGTATTTGCTGGCCTCCCGTATCACCAATAATGTGCGCGAACTCGAAGGCGCGCTGACCCGGCTGAATGCCTACGCCCACTTAACCCGGCAGACAATCAGCGTGGACATGGCCAGGCAGGTCTTGCGCGAACAATTGCGCGTTGCCGAGCGGGTGGTGGATATTGATGATATTCAAAAAAAGGTAGCGGACTATTATGCCATTGCCCCCAAGGAGATGAAATCTTCCCGGCGTTCGCGGAATATTGCTTTCCCGCGTCAGGTAGCCATGTTTCTGTGCAAGGAACTGACGCGCAAATCCCTGCCGGAGATCGGCGAGGCATTTGGTGGTCGCGATCATACCACCGTACTGTATGCCTGCCGCAAGATTGAAGAGCAGCGCGCTGGTGATGCCGAATTCAATGATGAGGTGAATCGCCTGATCAAATCCATTCAGCCGGATTCGATGTAGGCGACAGCCACACACTGACAAGGCTTGAAAACGGCAGTGTCTGCCCCCATATTGCCCCTGTTTTCCATTTCAACACAACGCGCCATACCATGCGCGTGATCGCCTGGAGGTTTGCATGCGTTCATTCAAGGGCATTGCCCTGTTAATTGTTACCAATCTGCTGATTTTTCTGACGCTGGTCATCAGCGGCAATATTCTTATTCATTTTGTGCTGCCGATGTTTGGCATTGATGTGCGGGGAAGCGTGGCCACGCATCAGTTTGCCTGGGCCATGGTGTTTGGTTTCGGTGGCGCGTTTATTTCCCTGCTGATGTCCAAAACCATGGTAAAGCGCAGCATGAATATGCAACAGGTGGTTGTGCCGCAGACGGAAAAAGAGGCGCTGGTCTTCAACACGGTCAAAGAACTGGCGGAACGCGAAGGTATCAACATGCCGGAAGTCTGGGTGTACTGGGATGATGCTCCCAATGCCTTTGCCACCGGCCCGACGCGCAACAGCGCCATGGTCGCCGTTTCTTCTGGTCTGGCCATGAACTTAAGTGATGATGAACTGCGCGCTGTGCTGGCGCACGAGGTCGGCCATATTGCCAACGGGGATATGCTGGCCACCACCTTGTTGCAGGGTCTGATGAATACCTTTGTCTATTTCCTGGCCAGCATGATTGCCCGTGCCGTGGCGACTGTTGCCCCGGGCGATGATGAAGAGGGTGGCATGAACTTCATGATTTATTTCGTGGTGGACATGGTATTGCAAATCCTGTTTTCCATCCTCGC
>JALSZZ010000158.1 GCA_027075825.1 Mariprofundaceae bacterium
CAGGGCTGGCTGATGGCAGACAGCATCGCCGCCAGCGTTTTTTAATCAGGATTTGTGTTCGCAGCCTTCAGGACGCGCCAGCAAACTGCTGAGCGCCACCTCTGGCGCAACCCCCTGGCTGAGGATGCGATCAACTGCAAAACTGATCGGCATATCGACACCTTTCTGACGGGCCAGCTGACAAACAGCACGGGTGGTGCGCTCGCCTTCCACGACCTGACCGATATGCGCACGAGCAGTGGCCATATCCATCCCCTGTGCCAGCGCCATGCCAAAGCGCCGGTTGCGCGATAAATCGCCCGTACACGTCAATACCAGATCACCAAGACCGGAAAGTCCGGCCAGCGTTGCCGCTCTGGCGCCACAGGCAACGGCCAGACGACTGATTTCACTGATGCCCCGGGTAACCAGGGCGGCAATCGCGTTGTGGCCAAGCTGCATACCATCGGCAATACCTGCGGCAATGGCAATTACATTTTTCAGGCTGCCACCAATAGCCACGCCTGCCGGGTCATCGCTGTGATACACGCGAAAATGCTGATCGGAAAAAAATGACGCAGCATAAGCAGCCGTTGCCAGATCGTGAGCCGCCATGGTAATCGCTGTCGGCTTGCCCTGAGCCACTTCCTGTGCAAATGAAGGGCCGGAAAGCAGCGCCATGCGTGCTCGCCCAAGGTAACGTACCAGCAACTCATCCATGCGCTCCATGGTGTCAGGGTGCAAACCTTTGGCGGTGGCAATCACCAACCGGTCATCATCACGAAAACGGGCCAGATAGCTTTCCGTGACCGCACAGGGAACGGCCAGTACGATAGCCTCCGCCTGATCCAGCACCTCCGCCAGCACGGCGGCAGGCGTGATATTCGGCGGCAGCGGTAAACCGGGAAGGTAGCGGCTGTTTTGCCGCTCCCTGAGGATCTGGCAAGCCTGCGCCTCACTGCGCGTCAGCAGCGAAACCGGGCGGCCACTGCGCGCCAGCACCATGGCCAGCGCCGTTCCCCATGAGCCAGCACCAATCACCGCGACTTTACGCATGCTCAGTGACCGTCGCGAATACGCCTGATCGCTTCAGACAGCGGCAGCGCCCATTGTTCGCCAGTGCTCATATCTTTCAGTTGCACCTGTCCTGCTGTCAGTTCATCCGTACCGAGAATCAGGCAATAAGCCACAGCCTCCCGGTTGGCGATTTTGAACTGACGTTTCATGGCTCCGCCACCCGCATGAATGGTGGCAATACCCTGCTGACGCAAGGCATCCGCATGACGCATGGAAGCCTGCAACACCGCCGTATCACCGCTGGCAATGACGCATACATCTGGTGATTTGGCCTGCATCTCCGGCAATAACAGCGCCAGACGTTCCAGCCCGGCAGCAAAACCAATGGCGGGCGTAGCCGGCCCGCCCAGTGATTCAACCAGTCCGTCATAACGACCACCGGCCAGCACGGTACCTTGCGCTCCGAGCTGATCGGTGATGATTTCAAACGCCGTGCGATTATAATAATCCAGCCCGCGCACAATGCGCGGATTCACCACAAAAGGAATATCCAGTGTTTGCAGCCCCTGCTGCACACCATCAAAATGCGTGGCGCAAGCCTGGCAAAGATGCGCCACCATTTCCGGCGCATCCTGTAATTGCTGCTGGCAATCGGCCTCCTTGCAGTCGAGCACGCGCATGGGGTTGCTGTCGATTCGTGTAACGCAGGTGCTGCACAGCCTTTGCCGACGTTGCGTCAGATAGTCCAGCAAATGCTGACGATAAGCAGGGCGACACGCAGGGCAGCCCAGCGAATTGATTTCCAGGCGCAGTTGTTGCAAGCCCAGCGCTTGCACCAGTTGCCAGCCCATGGCCAGCACTTCCACATCCGTCTGACAATCGGCACGACCAAAACATTCAGCGCCGATCTGCTGAAATTGCCGCAAGCGCCCTTTCTGCGGACGTTCGCGGCGAAACATCGGCCCGACGTAAAACCAGCGCTGACCGCCACTGCGCGTCAGTCCCGCCTGCAAATAAGCGCGCACGGCCCCCGCCGTGCCTTCCGGGCGCAGGCACACATGCTCATCACCCTGATCAACGAAGTGGTACATTTCCTTGGAAACAATATCCGTCGCCTCGCCAATCGAGCGAACAAACAGGGCTGTTGGCTCCAGCACCGGCAAGCGAACTTCGCTGAAGGCATAGCACCGGAACATCTCACGCGCTGTTGCCTCCACATGTTGCCAGCGGCTGACCTCATCCGGCAAGCCATCGTGTATGCCGCGCACGCTCCGCAATTGTTTTGCCAATGCCTACTCCTTTGCTTCGCGTATCGCCGCTGCTCTCGCCTCGACTTCCGCCACCAATGTATCAATCATGGCATCAGCCCTGACCCGTCCTGCTTTCTGACCATCGCAATACAGCGTGTGCACAGGGTAACCACCGGTAATACCCAGCGCCGCTTCCTGCGCTTCGCCAGGGCCATTGACCACACAACCAATCACCGCCACATCCATGTTTTCGTGAATATGCGCCAGACGTTGTTCCAGTTCATTAACGGTATCAATCACCGCAAACTTTTGACGCGCGCAACTGGGGCAGGCAATCAAATTGACCCCGCGATGACGCAGCCCCAGGCTTTTGAGGATTTCAAAGCCAACGCGGACTTCTTCTTCCGGCTCGGCAGCCAGCGATACGCGAATCGTGTCACCGATGCCATCGACCAGCAGCAAGCCCAGACCAATCGCTGATTTGATACTACCCGCCGCCAGGCTGCCGGATTCGGTGATGCCAAGGTGCAGCGGATAATCCACCATGGAGGCCAGTTTGCGGTAGGCCTGCACGGTCATGGGAATATTGCTGGCTTTCAGTGAAATCTTGATATCGTGAAAATCCATATTCTCAAGAATATGGATATGGTTCATGGCGGATTCCACCATGGCATCAGCGCAAGGTTCGCCGTATTTTTCATACAGATGCTTTTCCAGCGAGCCGGCATTCACTCCGATTCTGATGGATACGCCGCGTTCTCTGGCGGCATGCACCACGCGCGCAATTCGCTCGCGCCCACCGATAT
>JALSZZ010000159.1 GCA_027075825.1 Mariprofundaceae bacterium
GGTTCAAGATGAAAACTGTGCGCCACGGAAAAACCGGCGATCACCAGCCCCAATACCAGCAGGCTTTTTTTCAGCAGCGGCACATCCCTGATGGCTTCATTCTCATCAAAGGCCATAATCAGGCGGCGTTTTTCCTCCCCGGCATGCAAATCCCGGCCAAACATCCACCATATTGCCAGCATGTTGATAAGGAACACAAGCGGAATAAGCGGGGCCAGATTGGTCAGAAAATCCATGAAGCTGAGATGCGCTGCCGAACCAATCATAATATTGGGAGGATCACCGATGAGCGTCGCCGTTCCCCCGATATTGGAGGCCAGAATCTGGGCGAACAAATAGGGATAAGGACGCACGCCAAGCGCATCGGTGATCAATAAGGTAACAGGAGCAATCAGCAGCACGGTGGTCACATTATCGAGGAAAGCGGAGAAGATGGCCGTCACCACCGCCAGCATGATCAATACTCTCCACGGTTCCCCCCTGGCCATTTTGGCTGAACGAATCGCCACATACTGAAACATGCCTGTTTTCTGGCTGATGGCGACAATCACCATCATCCCCGTCAACAGGCCGATGGTGTTAAAATCAATGCCGGCAACAGCCTGCTGCTGGGTAATCACACCGCTGAGTATCATCAGGCCCGCGCCCAGCAAGGCAAGCACAGCGCGATTGAATTTTTCCAGCATAATAACGCCATAGACGACCAGCAGGATGGAAACCGCCAGCCATAAGGGGTCAAGACCGAAAATCACGAATGACGTGTGCTGTTCAGTCATTCCTGCATGCCCCGGCCAGCCCGTTGAGAATATCACCGGCAGAAATCACGCCAAGCAAGCGTTGTTGTTCATCCACCACCATGGCACATTCATGTTTGCCGTGACGAATCAGCGCCGCAGCCACGGCCAGGGCTGCATCATCAGGTGCCACCAGCAAGGCTTCTTCCATCAGTTCCGTGATATTGCTTTGCTGCTGATCAGCGAAATGCGCACGCATCAGGTCGATGTCCGGCGCAAACGAAAGATCGCTCAAATCGCCAGATGTTACATAAGATGGCAGCAGATGCTCCAGGATCGAAAAGGTTGAAACCACGCCCCGGATCACCCCCGCGTCATCAATAACGGGCAGCATTCGAAGACGGGCCTGGCGCATATGCGGCAACAACTGACACAGGGGTTCATCAATGCGCGCAGTGATGACTCCGGTTTGCATGATGTCTCTGGCTCGCATCGTTTTTCCTTACTGTTGTTCCGGTCGCATATGAGGAAACAGCAAAACATCGCGAATGGCGTGCTGACCACTAAACATCATGACCATGCGATCTACGCCAATACCCACGCCGACAGCGCAGGGCATGCCGTATTCCAGGGCGCGAATATAATCCATATCCACATCAACAGCCTCTTCATCACCGGCATTACGCGCCTTCAGTTGTTCCTCAAAACGGGCAAGCTGGTCATCAGGGTCGTTCAGTTCGGAAAAGCCATTGGCGATTTCCCGTCCGGCAATAAACAGCTCAAAACGATCAGTGACCGAAGGTTCATCATTATTGCGTCGCGCCAGTGGCGAAACATCCACCGGATAATGGGTAATAAAAGTAGGTTGATCCAGTTCACCTTCCACCAGTTCTTCAAACAGCGCCAGCAAATAATGCCCTGCTTTCCAGGTGATCAGCGGTTTCAGATCGGGGATAACTTCCATGCAGACCGTGGCCAGGGTCGCCTTGTCGTTGGCATGACCACGAAGGTCGGGGCGTTTTTCAAACACCGCTTCATCCAGGCGCAGGCGGCGAAATGGTTGTGAAAAATCAATATCAACACCTTCCCACTGCACCTGCGTTTTGCCCAGGCCCTCGGCAATTTCCCGGATAATACCTTCGGTGTTATCCATGGCTACCTGAAAGTCCGCATAGGCCTGATAGAACTCCACCATGGTAAATTCAGGGTTATGCGTAGCATCCACGCCTTCGTTGCGGAAATTGCGGTTGATTTCAAACACCCGTTCAAAGCCGCCGACAAGCAGGCGCTTGAGATGAAGTTCAGGAGCGATCCGCAACACCAGTTCCATATCCAGCGCATTGTGATGGGTGCGGAATGGTCGTGCCGCAGCGCCACTGACCAGTCCATGCAACATGGGGGTTTCCACTTCCATAAAGCCACGGCGTTCCAGTGCCTGACGCAGCATGGAAACGGCGCGGGAACGAATACGGAAGGTCTCCCGTGACTCCTCAGAGACAATTAAATCGACATAACGCTGGCGGTAACGCAGTTCCTTATCGCTCAGACCATGCCACTTTTCCGGCAGCGGTCGCAGGCATTTGCTGATAATTTCGGCGTGGCTGACACGCACAGAGAGCTCCCCCGTGCGTGTACGAAAGACCACGCCGCGTGCGCCGATGATATCTCCCAAATCCCATTTTTTGGTGGCCAGATAGCAATCTGCATCGTCCATCATATCGCGGTTCAGAAACAACTGTAATGATGCTTCGCCATTCTGGATGCGGATAAAGCTGGATTTGCCCATCACACGATGCGCTACCATACGTCCGGCGATACTGACGCTGACAGCGGCCGCAGTCAGCGCTTCTTCATCCAGTTCACGGTAGCGTTCAACCAGCTCGGCCAGCTCAATGCTGTTGCGCCAGTGGTTGCCGTAGGCGCTGCCGTTATCACGCATGTGCTGCAACTTGGCACGCCGGACAGCAACCTGTTCCGGCACTTTATCTTCAGGGGTAAGGGGAGAATCGGCCATGGTTACTTAATTCCGACTATGAATATCCAGATCAGAAAAGAAAAAGGCAATTTCCGTTGCTGCGTTCTCAGCAGAATCCGAGCCATGAACGGCATTGGCATCAATGGAGTCAGCATGGTCGGCACGAATCGTGCCTGCTTCAGCTTCCTTAGGGTTGGTTGCGCCCATCAGCTGACGATTCAGGGCAATGGCATTCTGGCCTTCCAGAACCATCGCCAGCACCGGGCCGGAGGCGATAAAATCGCACAGTTCGCCATAAAAAGGACGCTCGGCGTGAACAGCATAAAATGCACCCGCCTCACGTTTGGAGAGGTGAACCATGCGGGCGGCGATTACTGCCAGCCCATTTTCCTCAAAGCGACGGATAATGTCACCAATCACATTTTTGCCGACGGCATCCGGCTTGATGATGGACAAAGTGCGTTGAACAGCCATCAGAATCTCCTTGTTCGGGTAAAAGAAGTGCTAAAGCATGCGTCGGGAGAAGGCATTCGCCCGCAGCATGCCAGCAAGGTGGTTTTCAGACGTATATGGCCAAAACATACGGTGTTTTTTCATCTCTCATCAGGCGCAGCAACAGGCCCATCGCGCTGCTGCGGGCTTTTGCTGCAAAACCGAACATGGGTGAAACAACATATGTCATCTGTGCCAATGGACGTTCAAAAATCAACCAGGCGGGCGGCAGCCTACCGCAGGCTTGTTAAAAAGCATCATTTGCGGCTGAGCGATGGGCAAAAGTGGGTACAATAACGATTCACAGCAATGCTTCGGAAGCATTATCTTTGGTTGCATTTGTATTACGGAACTGAACTTCAGTGAAAACCACTTCGATAATTCCAGTCAAACAAAGAATATCCTCTTGAATCAACGAAGTTTTAATGCGATTACCCTGCGGGTAACCCGAGGGAACTTCCCCCCAGGGTTCTCACAGAACCGTATGTGAAGACCTCCGTTCATACGGCAACTGTCATCCAGTTGCTTCTCCCGGCTTGCTACCTCATTCATGCTGATATATCGCTTAGCGGTATTGCGCGAAATATCCAGCCTCTTACTGATGGATCGCTGCGATTCGCCGCGACTCTCATCATGAAGTGCTTTCACCGCGCTCTGCGCCCTGATCTGACACTTCTGGTATGCACGAGCGCGACATTTGTGGGTAAAGGGCGGGGCTACCCGGGCACAAGGGTCAACCTGTATTGAAAAGGGCAACGGGCAGGGATTCGATGGTTAATCCGTCCAGCTCATAGCGCGTCGGAACTCTGGCCCAGACGCGGCCACCTTTGATCTGGCGAATCAGTTTCAGATCCTGTGTGCGGAGCTGACTGGTCCATTTGATTTCAATAGCGAGGATTTCCCGCTGTTTGACGGCTGCAATATCAACTTCGCCTTTGGTGGTCTTCAGGTAATAGGTTGGCCATTGTCTGGCAAAATGATTGGTGACAACCGACTCCACCAGTTGCCCGCACCACTTGGGATCATCTGTCAGCGGTGTTGCGGTCTGATAGTCATAAGCTAGCCAGGCCCGGATGGCATGCAGAATAAACGGATCGCTAAAAACGACCTTGCGCGCCTTTTTAGGCGCTGCCGTCAACTTGTCCATCTGTAGCGCATACTGTACAAACAGGGCATCCATGGCTGCAAGCAGTTCAATATAATCTGCAACCGTGCGTGGGTGATCAATCGAAAGGTCGGCAGCCAGCGAGTTCCAGCTCAGTTGCGAACCGTAACGCTTGATGATGCCAGAAAATATTTCGCGCAAATAACGCTCCTGCTTGCCATGTTTAAGCATATCGCCACGAATCCAGTCGGCGTAGGTACGCAATGTTGCGGGTAAGATACGCTGGTATTGTGCCATATCGTTGATCGCGGTCAGGTAGCCGCCGTGTTGCAAATACTCCATCAGGGCCTGGCTGAGAAAACTGTGAAAATCACCTTGTTGCGCTTGCGCCAGCGTTGCCGAATCGTACTTGAGTTCCACCGTTTCGCGAAAACTGAGCGGATAAAGGTGAAAATCGACCTGATCTGCTGCGCCGCGCCGACCCGGGAAGCGGCTGCGCGCCTGCTGGATCAGCATGCTGTCCGAGCCTGTGAGCAGCAGGACGATGTGTTGCAACTGACCGCTATCGGCAAGAAACTTGATCGCCTTGTCCCAGCCACGAATGTAGGTGACTTCATCAATAATCAGATAACAGCGCGATGCTTCGGCCTTGTGTTCGAGCAGTGACTGAATCGTCATCAACAGGCTGTGGTGATCATCAATGATTTCACCGGTGATATAGGCAATGGCAGCAGGAGCAACACCTCGTTCAAGCAAGTGCTGCATCCATTGTTTTAACAGCGTTGTTTTACCAATTTGTCGTCCACCTGTCAGGCTGTAGATGCCCGGTTCTGTCAGTGGAAAATCTTCCAGCAGGGAAGAAGTATAAACCAGCGGCATGCTTGCCAGGCGGACAAGGTTGGGATCCCGCTGGCTGAACAGCTCAGCAGATTGCCAATGCTGATTGTGTGGCAGAAAACGAATATCCATGTTTGGATGATAGCCATTGAATAAATTTAGTCAATGGTCATTGACTAAATTTATTCAATGCTCCTTGACGCATGAAAACTCACTCAGCCTGCTATCCATCCGCCAGTTCACTGAGAATGACTTGCCCTGCCTTTTACCCAAGAGTCTGTCGGACTTTGACAAATCTGTTAGGAAAAACCGGATATTGGCCAAATATTCGCCCTGTCTTTGTTAAATAGCGCTGCTATTCGCCGCCAACAGGTCGTATATCTGGCTCAATCCCGCTATTTCTCGTGACGATTGCCAAAGTCCGACAGACTCCTGAAAATGTCAGACAAGGTGCATGTTCCATTGGTAAGCGCTGCAACGCAGGAATCCCGGTTCAAACTTCACGCTCAAAATTTTTCCGACCCTTATACACCATTTGGGTGATTCGCGACTGTTTTCGCCGTGGCAGGGTTGCGGCGACGGGGAAATATTGTCGTGCTGCGAAATATTGTCGTGCTGCAAATAGCAGGCTCTTTCCAATGCGACCCACTTTGAAAGGAGAAAGCATGAAGCTACTGATGTTGATTGTACTGATGTTGATTGTATCTGTATTCATGACGACTTCGGCTTTCGCTCTCGAATCCGTCAGTTTTTCTACCAGCTCGGCTACCTGTGATCCCCACAAGTCGTGCGATACTCAGGTGCTTTATGCTTCTGGTGATGAAAAGCCTCACCCCGTTCAGGATCCGTATGCACTCTTCGCCGGACAACCACACAAACCGTTTAATCAGCTCGTGGCATCCATAAAAAATGACAGTGTATTAAGGCTGGAGTTCCCCAACGCTTATTCACCCACATCTGAAACTGTTGTCCCAGTTCAACTGACACTGAAATATCAGGGTAAATCATATGCCCAGGGGTATTTGCATATTCATGTCAAAGGCGTGAAGAAAAATTCCACCTTGCACCTTGATGAGTTACAGATGAAGTCGCCTTTTTCACATGCCAGCACTCCTTTCCAGATCAAGGTCAGGAATGATTCAGGTCATGCCATTAAAAAATTCACATTAAGCATCACTGATCAGCCAGATGACGGTGATGCTGTTGTCACCGACTCCGAGGGGAATGCCCGGCCGGATGCCAAAAAAGATACCGAAGAAGCCACTCAGTCCCTGCTTTCGGATGCATATACTTATGTGGTATATACGCCTAAAGCCTCCAATAAAGGGGGAAATACGGATCATTTTGGTATTGAAGTGGCAGATAGCTACAGCAAGGTCAAGGGCACTGTGGACGTTACCGTTAAATCATTCAATGAGCCTAACCCCTGGGAACGTTTTCGCTACAGGGGAACCATTGGTGGTGAGTTTAGTCAAAACAAAAACAACGGCAATCGCTTCTCCCAGTTTCGGCCTTATATCAGTTTGACTGGCACGACGCTCTGGTGTTCCGGTTTTCTGGATAAGTATGCATGGGGTGACTTCGGATTTGGCTGCGCCCCTTACCATAACGCTGACCCAATATATGCGCCACGGTTTATGACTCACTTCACAGTCATGCTTGCCACTGATCCGGCAGCCTACAAGGATGCTTATAGCCAGCCTAAAGTCACCGATTTCACCAGCATCAGTGTCTTCCCGACTCTGGAATATGATATTTTCAATGCCCTGAACGGGCCGCATGCAAACAATCGTCTGTTCATTGGTGTGATTAGCAGTGCAGGCGTGCGCTCAATCAATGATCCATCGGTCACCAAGAGTCTGCGTGGATTCTGGAATACAGGTTTGCGTTTTGGTGAACATGAGATCATGAAGAATCAATACCACACACCATCCACACGAAGCTACCTTGACATCACCTTTGGTCGCTACCGGCATTTGGTCGGTGAGTATTCCTGGGCTGCGGAGGGATTTCTTGAGTTGCCATCTTCAGATTACGGCTCGCTCTCTGTTAAAGCCTATTTCGGACATCATGCCAAAGATACCAGCATTGTGTTAAGATTTACCAAAGTCTTTGATCTTCAAGGTTTTGTCGAAAACATTTCTGGCTCGATCAAAGCGATAGCAACGCCAGAAAAATCATCGGAAGAGTGAGGTGTTCCAATATGGAAAGAGTTCTGATGATATCAAAACAGGCGAAGTAAGCCATAAGGCAAGCGATCATTCGTTCGATTGTGATAACGATCAGGGAGGTGATGTATGATCAAAAACAGAAAGGAGAGAAGATATGACTAGGAAAGTTGTTTTATCTACCCCAGGCTTGGGTATGACCGATAAAGGTCGGCAGAAAAACAAAGACGTTGATAACTATGGCTGTAGTGAAGCTGACAATATTCAGGATTTTTCGAGGGGCAATGATATGGCCTGTTGTACACTGAGAGTGAGGGTAAACGCATGATTCGACATAAATTAAAAATCAGTATGATAAGTGTAGCGATACTTTTTTCTTTATGCGGTTTGATGCCGCAAACAGTGCAGGCAGAGCCTAGTATTCAGGAGACGATTGACTGGCTGCAGGACTTCCTCAAACGGAAAGCACTTTGTAGAGAAGTGGCGAATCATCAAACGGAGCAATTCAAAAGAATATCTTATGATCGAAAATCGGGAAACCTGTTTTTATCTGGTTATTTCTTTGATGGTGTAGAAAAGGATGTGGTTGGAACAACCAAGCAGTATTTAATTCCCATAGCACGACTCAGAAAGGTAGAGGTAGAGCATAACAGGGACTGTTATGAAGTACGGGTATGGCTAGATGAAGAAGTCATGTATAGAAGAAAAAAGAGTTATGGGGAATGGGAGCATGATCCAGTCCCTCTGATGCAGATCGCCTACACCTTTACCAGGGAAGATGCAAATCGAATAGCCAAAGCCTTAGAGCATTTGGCAAAAATTGTCCCCAGGATTGAATCTAAAGAGTTATTTTAGCAGATGTTGAAAGGGCTGGTCATTTGATCAGCCCTTTTTGCGGCAACAGGAGGTCTGCATGGGTAAGAAGGTGATTGTGCTGATGGCGCATGGTATGGGGGCTATCACACTGGATGCGCATCAAAAACGTATTCAGGCATTTAAAAAGAAGATTCGCAAGCAGATTGGCAAGGCTTTGAATAATCAGGTGCATTATGCATCGATCTATTATCAGGGTGTGTTTCAGAGGCAGCAGAATAAGGTGTTTGCAGTCATGAAACCGCATATTGATGGTAAAGGCTTGCGCCGATTTATGCTTTATGGCTTTTCGGATGCCGCCGGTTATGAGTCCAGGGCGCATGAAGAAAACAGTGAATATGAGCAGGTGCAGCAAAAAATTCGCCATGCCATTGATGCTGCATGCGAAGCGGTGGGTCGTGATGATTTGCCTGTTGTTCTGATCGCACACTCTTTGGGTGGTCAGGTGATCAGCAATTATATCTGGGATGCCCAACAAGAGACGCAACATGTTGGCTCTGGCATCTGGCAAAAAGCTGATGTTGGTGGCACACGCGAGCATGCGCACCGCTTTAAGAACTTGCGCGCCCTCTATACCACAGGCTGCAATATTCCGATCTTTATTGCAGGGAAGCAGAACATCAAAGCCATCAGGCCCGATGCGGATGGTTATGATTTTGAATGGCATAATTATTATGATGAAGATGATGTGCTCGGCTGGCCGCTACAACCGCTTGGTAATTTTTACGAGGCGGGCAGGTGTGTGGAAGCATCCTACGCCGATGCCGTGCATGATCATCCCATGAATGCCAATGGTAATGTGTTGGGGCTGCTATATCGCGGCTGGAACCCTTTGAGTCATGGTGGATACTGGCAAGACAGTGACTTCACCAAACCCGTTGCAGCAATGATCAGATCATTACTGTAAGCCTTATGCCAATAAGGCATTGAGAGAAATATACAATCAACAGGAGGATTGATATGATCAAAAAACTGGTATTAGGAACAGGCATCGTTGCGACGTTATTTTACCTAAGTGCAGTGGCGGAGGCTAAAACGTACACTTTGTACTGTGTGCCATATGCCATGAGTAATGAGGCTACAAATGTTAGCACTTGGTTTTCCATGACTGTAGAGGACTGGCGAGATGCCTGTAATAAAGGTTGTGAACATGAATGGGCTGATTATTTGGAAGCGAATTACAAGAATTGGTTTGAGCTTCATAGAGGTATGCTGGGACCCTATGACTCAGCGAGTAAGGCAAAGAAGGTTTATTATAAGCAAAAGGCAAGGGCCCAAGAATTTAATGTACCATTTCATCATGCAAGTGATTTTAGTTGCTCAGGTCATTAAATATCAATGATGCGATAGCATTTGTGAATTAAGTGATGCAGTCAGCGTTTAAGCGCTGGCTGTAATCGCAACAGCAAAGGTGGCTCGGGCGGATGGGCAAGATATGCACGCACCAACGTGGAGAGAACATGCTCGTAGCGGTTGAGTTTTTAAAAGGAGAACAGATATGAAGACGAATTATTTTTTGCTATGCCTTGTCTGCTGCCTGCTGCCTGACATGGCGATGGCTGTGCCCTTTAAGTCGGTCAGCGCAAAGGCCGAATCAGGTTTTTATTATAGCGATGGCGAGGATATGGCTCGCTACAAAGCCAAAAGCAAGCTGGAATCTGCGTGTAGCAAGCAGGGGATGACGCTCAATGAGGGCAAGTTTAACCAGAAGACGAACCGCTACAGTCTGGTGTCGTTCAGCAATATGTCCTGTTCGGAAAAGAAGGGCAAAAAGAAGTGCTCGGTGCAGGCAAGCGGCACATGCATCACCAAGGTGCATACATGGTTCAGTTTCTCGTGCGGCAAAGGCAAGCCCGCTGTTCGTGGTGTGTTGCTGAAGATGCCGAAAAATACATACCGCCTGCTGGCAGACAATGGCACCAGCATCAATTTTCATGGCTCGGATATGGGAAAAGGTACGGTTCGTTCCCTGTGCAACACCACAGGGGCATCTTCGGGCGTATTGCTGGATAAGCTAAGGTCTTATGTGCGCAGAAGATCCGTTGCATTGGCAGAGAAATGCAAGAGCTACCGTAAAAAAGACAGCAAAGAACAATCCATTCCCTCCGGATGCGAAAATGTGGATACCTTAGGGGTTCGGAATTGATGGCCAGATCACTCCATTTCTCATTCTCATATGGGAGCGAGGGAATTTAATCAATGACACATGAAAACTCCCCCGGTCTGCTATCCATCCGCCAGTTCACTGAGAATAGCTTGCCAGGAATGAAGAATCAGCATGGCGCCCACACCGGGTACGAAGGTGGCTTTGCAATCGGGTAAGGAATCAGCCAGTTGACGGGCGGTGGAAAGGGGAAACTGGCGGTCTTCCATGCCATGCCAGAAACGGATGGGCATGGTAATATCCTGCAATGAAAAGCCCCACTGATTAATCGTTATAATATCTTGTGCCACGCCATCTGTGCCCTGACGCAAGGCTTCTCGCAACGATAAGGCATAACGCTCTCTGTTGGCTGCATCTTGCGCAATGATGGCCTGATCTGACTGGCAGTATTGTTGATAACGTCGCTCCAGTGCTTTTATGGGGTCATTCAACAACGCACCTGCGACTACTTTCATCAATTTTAAAAACAGATCGGGGGAATGCACGGCAAGCTTGAGTAACAAACGATCCCATGACAGGCCCCGTTGTTCGGCAGTTAAAAAGTCGGCGCTGCAAAATGAGACAAGTACCACTTGCTCAAGGCGCCGGGGGATTTTGCAGGCGCAGGCCAGCGCGTAATTGGCACCACCTGAATAACCAAGCAGCGAAAAGGTTTCCAGATCGAGTTGGTCAGCCAGTTGCAGCACCTGTTCCGGCCAGTCCAGCAGTCTGCGATGCGACAACATATCAGAATAACCATGCCCCGGGCGATCAGGTACAATCATGCGCAAACCTGCCTTGCGCGCAAACCCGTCATTGGCGGGATACTGAAGTCGGGAACCAAAAACAGCGTGAAACATCAACACGGGCTTGCCCTCCGGGTCGCCGTATTCGGCGTAGGCCAGACGATGACCACTGGCGAGTATGATGGCCGGGCAAGGCTCCCATTGCGTGCTGTTTTCGGCAGCGGCTGGCAAGCTCACGGGCGGCTGCACGCTGCCAAACATGGCCGATGGGCTGGTTAACACTTTTTTGACCAGTTCTATTTGATTGCTTGTGCCTGTTTTTTCAAAAGCCTTTTTAATTTGTGTGCGTACCGTGTGAATGCTGATTCCCAGTGTATCTGCCACGTTATTCAGGTTATGACAACCATTGGCCAATGCCTTGACGACTTTCGCCTCGGCAGCGGTCAGCTCAAAAGCATCCTGAATACTCTGCACATCAAAATCCGGCCTGATCAGCGCCGAGGCGATATAAATCATGGCTACCCCGGGATCTTTGATCAAAGGGTCATGCTGATGGTCGGAAGCGGTGATCCATAATGATGTATCGCTGATGCCCTGACCCCGGATTAGCATAGCATTGCCTTGTTGACTGCCATCACCCGCCACACAGGCTTGCACCAGCTTTTGCAGCTCTCTGGTTTGCCGCCG
>JALSZZ010000160.1 GCA_027075825.1 Mariprofundaceae bacterium
TAGCGCACGAGGTCTTCCGGCTCCACCTGCTTGAACAGCTCGCTGGCTTTATGCCCGGCAACAGCCTCCACATTGGCAGCAAACCCGATGGAACGCTTGCTGCCGCGCTCCTCGATCACTTTTTCCAGCCCGGCAAAAGCGCCACCGAGAATAAACAGAATATTGGTGGTATCGACCTGAATGAACTCTTGCTGCGGGTTTTTTCGTCCACCCTGCGGGGGCACATTGGCAACCGTGCCTTCGATCAGCTTGAGCAGCGCCTGTTGCACGCCTTCACCGGATACATCGCGGGTAATCGAAGGTGAATCTGCCTTGCGTGAAAGCTTGTCGATTTCGTCAATATAGATAATGCCGCGCTGCGCCTTTTCGACATCCATATCAGCAGCCTGCAGCAGCTTCAGTACGATGCTTTCAACATCTTCACCGACGTAGCCTGCCTCAGTCAGCGTCGTGGCATCAGCAATCACAAAGGGAACATCGAAAATTCTGGCCAGCGTCTGAGCCAGCAGGGTTTTGCCCGTTCCGGTTGGCCCGAGCAGCATGACGTTGCTTTTGGCGATCATCACATCATTCTGCGCATTATGGCGCAGGCGTTTGTAATGATTATATACGGCAACAGCCAGCACGCGCTTGGCAGCATCCTGACCAATCACGAAGTCATCAAGATGCTGTTTGATTTCCGCCGGTCTGGGCAGGGCAGCATCGCTTCTGGCCGGTGTTGCCGTCGTCCCTGTTTGTTCTTCAACAATGATTTCATTGCACAGATCCACGCATTCATCGCAGATGAATACCGACGGCCCGGCAATCAGCCGTTTTACCTCATGCTGACTTTTGCCGCAAAACGAACAATACAGCGTTGCGTCATGATTTTTGCTCATCATCAATCTCCCGGAAGCAAGCGCATGCCTGCTTCAGTCAGCTCGTCATCTCGCTGCGGCAACTCAGCACTTTGTCAATAATGCCATACTGGCATGCCTCGTCAGCCGTCAGGAAGTAATCGCGTTCGACATCTTCCTGCACCTTCTCTAACGGTTGCTTTGTATGGCTGGCAAGCATGGCATTCAAGTGATCTTTCAATTGCAGGATCTGCCGGGCATGGATTTCAATATCCGTCGCCTGCCCCTGAAAACCACCCAATGGCTGGTGAATCATCACCCGTGCATTGGGCAGCGCAAAACGCTTGCCTGCTGCGCCAGCAGCCAGCAAATGCGCCCCCATGCTGGCCGCCTGGCCAATGCACAGCGTTGACACATCACAACTGATGTATTGCATGGTATCATAAATCGCCAGTCCGGAAGTGACAACGCCTCCCGGACTGTTGATATACATGTAGATGTCCTTATCCGAGCCTTCAGCCTCAAGAAACAGTAACTGGGCGGTGATGAGGTCAGCCATATGATCATTCACCTCCCCTGTGAGGAAAATAATACGCTCCTTGAGCAGGCGAGAGTAAATATCAAAAGAGCGTTCACCACGCGGTGTCTGCTCAATGACCATGGGTACCAGATTCATCACCAGATCCTTTTACGCTTCTGTGGGTGCTTCTTCAGCGTCGATTTCAGTCTGCAGTTCGCTGATCGTTTTTGTCACGCTGGTAATCTTCGCCTGGGATAATACATAATTCACGCATTTGCGTTCCATCACCGTTGACTCAACAGCGCTGCGGTATTCGCTGGTGCGCATGACCCAGTTCACATAGCTTTCGCGTTCGCTTTCAGGGTACCGGGATGCCTGTTTTTCGACTTCACTGCGCACTTCGTCTTCGTCGAGTTCCATCTCAGCCTGTTTTTGCAATGCTCGGTAAATAATGGTCAGACGAATGTTTTCGGTTTCCACTTCCCGGGCATGCGCAACAAAGGCCCGCACCTGTTCATCACTCATCGAGCCGCTGCCCTGTTCTGATAAACGCTGCTGATAACGTTTCAGGGCCTGCGCAACACGTTCATCGAGAATGCGTTGCGGAACTTCGATGTCGTGATGTTCCAGCAGCGCTTCTTCCACCGTCTCACGATTCTTTTCCCAGGCTGCTTTTTCTGCCTCGATCAGCAGCTTTTGACGGGAGTCTTCGCGCAGCGCTGCGGCATCATCAAAGCCCAGCAGGGTGGCCAGTTCATCTTCATTTGCGCATTTCTCGCCACGCTGTACCTCTTTGACATCGACCTCAAAGCGCGCCTGCTGACCAGCTAATGCGCCAGCCTGATAGTTATTCGGAAACTGAACACTGACCTGCACATGGTCACCGGCTTTTGCGCCTTCAAGTTGCTCTTCAAAACCGGGAATGTATTGCCCGGAACCAATGACCAGTTCGGCATCGGTGGCGCTGCCGCCATCAAACGCTTCATCGCCGATGTAACCAACATAATCAAGGATCGCCTTGTCACCCTGTTCAATGGCCTTATCCTCGCGTGTATAGCGGATCTGGGAATCCATCAGACGCTGAATGACACCATCGATATCGTCATCATCGACCGAAACATCCCGGCGTTCGATTTCCAGTTCTTCCAGCGCAGTCAGTTCAATATCCGGCCAGCTCGTTACCAGAATATTGAAGGCAAAATCGCCGCCAGTTTCCGGCTCGGCAAGATCCAGCTCAGGCTGTACTGCCGGTATCAGGCCCGATTGCTCCAGCGCCGTGCCATAGTGTGCGTCAAGCAAACCGCTGACGACTTGCTGACGGAGGTGATCAGCATACTGTCTGGCCACCACATGTTGTGGTACTTTGCCGGGGCGAAAACCTGACACCCGAATATTTTTTGCCAGCAACTCATTCAGCTTTTCCTGATGCAGACGCTGATATTCTGCCTGCGGCACTGTTACATTAATGCGATGCTCACAGTCGGAAATCTGAGTGGTCTCGGTTTTGATCATCTTGTTGCGTACTCCGTCATGCAAATAGTTGCACTGCTTCAGGCGAAACGACCTGAATCAATGCAGAGATGGTACGAGGGGGGGGAGTCGAACCCCCACACCAAAGGTACTGGAACCTAAATCCAGCGCGTCTGCCAGTTCCGCCACCCTCGCAAAA
>JALSZZ010000161.1 GCA_027075825.1 Mariprofundaceae bacterium
CGGGAATATCGCGCCCCGGGTGAATATAGTGGTGGAACACCCCATCGGCATTGATTTTCCTGCCACATACCTCGATAGCGCCAATTTCCACCATTTTATCGCCATTGGCGGGCGATAAACCGGTGGTCTCCGTATCCAGCATAATAAAACGCATGATTACTGAACGGTGGGGTTATCATCCGCATTGGCAGCAGCCTGCCGTTGTGAGTTTTCGAAGACGGCGCGAAAATTCACTGGCTCCATGATGAAGGGCAGGAAACCACCATCCATGGTGAGCTGGCTGATCACCTGACGAATATAAGGGAAAAGTATCGTCGGACATTCGACGGCCAGCACAGGGGTCAGGTGCTCCTCAGGGATATTGCGCAACAGAAATACCCCGGCCTGTTCCACTTCCACCTCAAACACCGTCGTGTCTTTTTCCTTGTTTTGGGCGTGAACATGAATCTTTAGTACCACTTCCCAGTTGTCATCATCCAGCCGACGGTTATTCAGCGCGAGGTTCATGTCGATATTGAGCTGATTACTGGCCTTCATGAAGGCATCCGGTGCATTGGGACTCTCAAAAGAAATATCCTTGGTATATACCTTTTGCAAATGAAGGATCGGCGCGTCCTGTTCAGCGTTGGCTTGTGTCTGGTCTGTCATGTATTATCCTCGTTCATCCTGCGTCAGCGCCTTGCTGCCAGGATAAAAATAACGCGCAGACTGCTGCGCGTGAACGGGATGGTAATTAAGGTGGAAGGGATTGCAAGCCGATGCTGCCTGCAGATGGATTCCTGCCAGCAGATGCTTGACAAGCATTCAGGCAAACCTAGCGTTGCGTACATTAAAAGGAATTCATGCAGGGTTCATTTTATAAACCATTGTTTTTAATGAAGAGGAGGGCTGAATGAAAAGCGGAATTTGGCTGATTATCGTCAGCGGCTTTGTCACCGGTATGGGCAATGGCTCGGTGTTTTCACTGGCATTTATGCTGGCGTTGGGACGTGAGGCATTTCCTGAAGTAGGAATGTGGGGTATGGATCCCTACTGGCCACTGACCTATATGGGACTGACGAATTTTATTATGGCGATTTTCGGCGTGGGGTTTGTTCTGATTCTGGGCTATGCCCTGAAGCAGCATGCCGTGCTGGAAGGCCTGCAGAAGGAATAGGGGGGACGAATGAGCGCGATTGCTTCAATTCTTGGTATTTTACTTGCCTTTTCGAGCATGTGGTTTGCCTGGTATCTGTTGATGCCGGGAGCTCATGACGAAGAGCAGGATTAACTCGGTATTCACACAGGAGGTTTGTAAGAATGCTTAAATATTTGTTCGCCAAAGAGTCGGAGATCCCGCAGGGGACGACCGCTATCTTCTTTGGCATCTCATCCATCGCCTGGTTTATTATCGGCACCGGTCTGGGTTCTTTTAATGCCGCCAAACTGGCATTTCCTGATTGGTATCATGGCCTGTACTGGTTGCAGTTCGGCCATATGCGTCAAGTGCATGTGCATGCTGTGATTTTCGGCTGGATCGCCATGGCTTTTGCTGCTTCCATGATGTACATCACGCCTGCTTTGGGCAACACCAAGCTGTGGTCCGAAAAGCTCGGTGTGTGGAACTGCCTGTTGTACAATGTTGGCCTGTGTCTGGCGCTGGCGCTGCTGTGGTCCGGCGTGACCTCTGGTCGTGAATATTCCGACCACATCTGGCCGATCGACCTGTATATTGCCTTGGTTATGGTGTTGCCATGGTGTGTGAATGTGTGGATGACCATTATTCATCGTCGTACCCAGGGTATTTATACCTCTAACTGGTTCTTCGCCGGTTGTATGTTCATGACGGTGATTGTGTTCCTGGTGGGTAACCTGCCGGAGTTCTTCCATCTGACCGGCCTGAATGAGGCCTATATGACCTGGTGGTTTGCGCATAACATCCTCGGCCTGTTGATCACACCGGTGGCTGCTGCAATTACCTACTATATCGTGCCGAAGATCACGGGTAATCCGCTGTATTCTCACCGCGTCGGTCACCTGCACTTCTGGTCCATCGTGGTCTTCTACTCCACACCGGCTGCCCATCACCTGATGAGCTCACCGTTGCCGGAGTGGCTGAAGTCCTTCGCCTCGGTGGAAGGCGTACTGATTCTGGTGCCGGCCATTGCTTATGTGTGCAACATCCTGTTGACCATGCAGGGCAAGTGGTCCATGTTTGTCAACAACGTTGAGATCAAGTTCACCATCACCGGCGTACTGCTGGCGATTCCCCTGAACATGCAGGGCGGCTTCCAGCAGACCCGTGCCATTAACTGGTATATCCATGGCACAGGCTGGATTGTGGCGCATGCGCATCTGGCACTGCTGGGCTTCTCTACTTTTGCAGAAGCTGCTGCAGTGTACTATGGACTTCAGGTGTTGCTGCGGCGCAAGCTGTACAGCTTGAGCCTGGCCAACCTGCACTTCTGGACGTTGCTGATCGGCTTCTCACTGTACTGGACATCCATGACCATTGCCGGCCTGATCCAGGGTGCGGCCAAGATCTACGAAGTGCCTTATGTGGACGTGGTGATTGCCGAACATCCTTACATGATCGTGCGCTGGCTCGGTGGTACCATGGTATTCCTGGGTAACATCGTCTGGCTGTACAATATGTACATGACGGCACGTTATGGCGATGAAGTTCCTGCGGGTCGTCAGCCTGCAGAACTGGCTTACGTTCGCTAATTTGAGTTAAGGAGTGCGCGGCTTTCGCGCACTCCGCTAAAACAATCAGGGAGGAAAATCCGTGGCTTTTAGAGAGTATAAAATCGGTTGCTGGATGTTTGGTATTGCACTGAGCACATCCATGTTTGTAACCATCTTTTTGCCCGGGCTGGATATTTCAGCTGTATCTTCAACCGATATTGCACTGGAAAAACAGCTGACTTACGGGCATGAAAGCGGCTTCAGCTATGAAGATCCGTTTCTTTCAGGCGCTGGCAAACCCATCAAGGTAGTTCTGACCAAAGATCCGATGAATGGCAGTCCAATGGATAAAACCAA
>JALSZZ010000162.1 GCA_027075825.1 Mariprofundaceae bacterium
GTCAAAAGCGCGTTCAAACCAGCGTTGTGAATAGCCTTTTGGAAAAGCAAATAACCACTCTGCATGAATACGCTCATGCGTTGCTTCAAATCCATATTGGTAGCGGATACCGTCAACCAGGACGATCACTTCAAACATGGCAGGGCATTGTGCGCTTTCGCTATTGAATAAATGGGGAACCACCGGCAATGCTGCAAGGTGCTGCCCTGATGTCAGAACGATTTGCTGCATCGCGTGCAGCGCTTTAATGATATTCGATTTACCGGCCGCATTGGGGCCATACACAGCAGATGAACGCAAAAGAGGAATTGTTTTCACGCCTTCAGCCATTTTCGGGTGCATGACATTGCTGGTAAGTAACTCTTTTCCTTTACCCATCGCTAAACTCAAGCGCTGTTCATTTCGAACCGAACGAAAGTTCCTGAGCGAAAAGTCAATCAGCATCATAAACCCCTAAGGCGAAATATTTTGGCAAATAATGATAAGAATAGCTATTTGTGCAAGTGCTCTTCTTCGTTATACAATGATTATTGGTCTATTCTTCGCCAAACATGTCACCAGCAGGGTCATTGATGTTTTTGGCAACCTCATGTGCTTTATACGGCATCATTGTTTCGGCAACATGAAAGTCATTTCCGATGCCTGGGAGTCTGTCGGGCTTTGGCAATCGTCACAAGAAATAGCGGGATTGAGCCAAATATACGACCTGTTGGCGGTAAGTAGCAGCGCTATTTAACAAAGACAGGGCGAAGATTGGGCCAATATCCGGTTTTTCGTAGTAGATTTGCCAAAGTCCTACAGGCTCCTGGATGCCAAATGTTATCGCAACTTTGCTAAAGCAAAGTTAATCGTATCTTTTCGTTTACCATCTGGATGAGCTTGCACGATTTTTTCGGTTTCAGTATGCGCTACCCCTGCATCAGCCCTGACGGCCAAATAATCGATCGAGATCGTTCAGGGAAAGACGAATATAGGTGGGGCGACCGTGATTGCACTGGGCGATGTTCGGGGTTTGCTCCATCTGGCGAAGAAGCTGCTGTTGTTCATCGGGCAACAGTGTCTGACCTGCCTTGAGCGAGCTTTTGCAGGCCCGGTTGCCCAGCCAGCGTTCCAGAACGCGGCCCATGCCGCTTTCGGCAGCTTCCGCTTCGCTGCCAATCAGCCGACAGGCTTCCACCAGTTCTTCAACCAGGGCTTGTGGCGCTTCGTCCTGTAACAGCGCCGGAATGGCGCGAATGGCAAATGTATCATCATCTTCCGCACGTAATACGACCCCGAACTGCCGGAGTTCTTCCGCCTGCTCATGCAGCCAGGCGGCAGTGTGCGCATCGGGCTGCCAGTGAACGGGCAACAGCAGAGGTTGTGAGCGAACCTCGCCGTCGCGCAACTGCTGCTTGATCCGTTCATAATTAATGCGCTCATGCGCGGCATGTTGATCAATCAGTAACACGCCATCTGCCGTCTGACTGAGAATATAACGCTGGTGAAGCTGAGTCAGAGGGCGACCGAGGTTCAGGGCGCTGGTCTCATCATCCTGCCGGAAGGCAGGTAACGGGCGTGGCGCAGCAGAAGGAAGCGCAGGCGGTTGCTGAACGGGACGGTTTTTGCCCGTTGATTTCCCTTGACGGGGCGCTTCCTGTGCCTGCGGAACCGGGTTGCCTGATGGCACCGTGTAGCTGGTGGTTGTCGGCGGTAATGCCATCGTATTGCGGCGCATGGCTGTCTGTACCGCCTGCTGTGTGGTTTCCGGCGCTACATGCTGGCCATATTGTTCAATAGCCGCCCGCACACAGGCAACAACAGCCGTGCGCACGTGTTGTGGACGACGAAAGCGCACTTCACGCTTGGCAGGATGCACATTGACATCCACATCCGCCGGATCAAGCTCAAGGAACACAACGGCCACCGGGTAACGGTCGTGAAACATCACATCACGGTAAGCGGCGCGCAGCGCAGCGATCAGTTCACGATCCCGGATCGCCCGTCCATTGACCATGAACAACATGCGACTGGCATCACGATGATGGAATGTCGGCAAACCAAAAAAGCCTTCCACCACCATGCCTTCATATTCCAGACGCTGGGCAACCGTGTTTTGCGGAAAATCCTTGCCCATGATGGCAGCCAGCCGGGCTGGCCGTGTGCCAGCTGCCACATCCAGACGCGAACGCCCGTCCAGCCATAGCTGCCAGTGAACCGACGGGTGGGCAATGGCTAACTGACGCACCACTTCAAGAATGGCCGCTTCTTCGGTTTTGTCGGTACGCATGAAGCGCAGGCGTGCCGGTGTATGCAGAAACAAATCGCGCACTTCAATGCGCGATCCCTGGCGCCAGGGAGCAGGCTTGCATTCAGTATCGCCAAGCTGATTGACCGTGACCTCGCAGCCTTCATCGCTGCCAGCGCAGGCTGTATGCATGCGAAAGCGCGATACCGAGGCAATGGAAGGCAGGGCTTCGCCGCGAAAGCCATGTGAGGCAATGGCATGCAAATCTTCCGCCTGGCTGATTTTGCTGGTGGCATGGCGTTGCAGCGCCATACGGGCATCTACCGGACTCATGCCGCAGCCATCGTCCTCGATTTCGATCAGTCGTTTGCCGGCTTTTTCGATACGAATCTGAATCCGGCTGGCACCGGCATCCAGGCTGTTTTCCGTCAGTTCCTTGACCACCGAAGCCGGACGCTCGACGACCTCACCAGCGGCAATCTGATTCGCCACCAGCGGCGGCAGGAGATGAATCAACTGCATGCAGCGTCTCGCTTATTACTTTGCATCCAGCGCCTGCTGTAACAGTTTGCAGGCTTCGGCGCAATCTCCCTTATCTTGCAGCCACTGCGCCTTGCTACGCAAAAAAGCAGCGCGGGGTTCAGTCTGTAGTAGCGGTGCTATCAGTTCTTCCGCCAGCCCGTCAAGGCCACAGGCATGGGCAAGCCTTGCTTTCAGCCACTGAAATGATGCTGTACCCTGTTTTCGTTCGATTTCCCGGAAATGGCTCATGGCTTCCTTGCTTA
>JALSZZ010000163.1 GCA_027075825.1 Mariprofundaceae bacterium
CAATGGTCATATCCCGCAGCGGGCACTTGGACACAAAACGCCCATCCAGGCGATGAAAGAATGGCAGAAAAAACGACCCGACATCTTCGTCAAACAAGTACGGAATCTCACGGGTCCTGACAATTACGAAGGAGGTGAGTAATGAGTGTGTTGCATAATAAAATCGATTTTGCGGTGATTTTTCGTGTGCGGGGTGCTAACCCCAATGGCGATCCACTGAACGGAAATCGTCCTCGGATCAGTTATGATGGCTTGGGAGAGGTCACGGATGTGTGCTTGAAGCGGAAGATCCGGGATCGTTTGATGGAAAATGGATTCGACATTTTTGTCCAGTCTGATGACCGAAAGAATGATGATGCCGCAAGCCTTCGAGATCGGGCGGAACGAACATTGGGCAAGAATATGTTCAAGGAAGATGCGGCTGTGGTGCGCGCTAAGGTGTGTGAAACCTGGATTGATGTGCGTGCTTTTGGTCAGGTTTTTGCCTATAAGGGGGAAAAGAAAGGGGAGGGGGTGTCATTGCCGATTCGAGGGCCTGTCACCATCCAATCAGCATTCAGTCTTGAACCGGTTCCAGTCAGTAGCAACCAAATCACCAAAAGTGTGAGTGGTGAAGGAGATGGAAGTAAGCGTGGTGAGGACACAATGGGCATGAAGCATCGGGTTGATGAGGGGGTTTATGTGGCCTATGGCAGCATGAACCCCCAGCTGGCTGAGCGCACAGGCTTTTCGGATGAAGATGCGGAGGTTATCAAGTCCGTGCTGCCGCGATTGTTCGAGAATGATGCATCGGCTGCCAGGCCGGAAGGCAGTATGGAAGTGTTGAAAGTGATTTGGTGGAAACACCCGAGCAAGGCTGGCAGGTATTCTTCCGCCAAGGTTCATGCCACGCTGAGGAACCATATTCAGCCCGATGGGAGCTACGATCCAGATGCGATTCGACTAGAAGGGCTGGAAGTCGAAGAAATCGATGGCTTTTGATGAGTGCTCTTTCGATGATTACGAGGTGGCGGTCAATATGGAGGGTTTGCCGCAAGGCGTGACGATGAAGGAGGTGTGAGATGGGATTGCCGAAAAAGACATTGGAAGATGCCTTGACGCTTTCGTCTGCGGATCGGGCCGAACTGGTGGATCATCTGTTAGCCAGCCACGATCGTCCTGATCCTGAAATGGATGCGCTTTGGACCCGGGAAGCGGAGGATCGTATCGACGCCTTCGATGCTGGGGAACTGGAATCAATCCCGGCGCGGGAGGTGATGGATTGGTATTTGAAACAGTAATGCGGTTTCTCTCCGTTGCCGAGCAGGAGCTTGAAGAAGCGCGGGCATGGTATGCCCGGCAGTTCCCGGGATTGGAGCATGAGTTCATGCGGGAAGTGGATCAGCCCCTACGATCCATTGCGGCTTTTCCTGATGCCTGGCATCCGTTGTCCCGCGCACCCGGCGGAGACGATTGCGACGCTTTCCGTACGCAATTGTTTATCAGGTTCGTGATGATGGCATATTGATTGTGGCTGTTGCGAACCTTCATCGGGAGTCGGGATATTGGTGTCAACGCATATGAGTGACTTGGTTCCTATCTCCGCGCTTCAACATTTCGTCTATTGCCCGCGCCAGTGCGCATTGATCCATGTGGCTCAGGTGTGGAACGAGAATCTCCACACCCAGAAGGGTAGGCGTGAGCATGCGCGAGTGGACGAACCGGCTAGCGAACAGCGAGATGGCATACGCATCGAGCGCGCGCTGCCGGTCTGGTCGGAGCGGTTGGATATCATCGGCAAGTGTGATGTGGTCGAGTTCCACCCCGACGGCACGGTCTATCCGGTGGAATACAAGCATGGTCCGCGTCGCAAGGGGTTACATGACGATGTCCAGCTTTGCGCGCAGGCGCTTTGTCTGGAGGAGATGTTGGAGGTGACGATCGCGGAGGGGGCAATCTTCCATGTCAGCAGCCGTAGGCGTCGTGTGGTGAAGCTGGATGATGCGCTGCGGAAAGAAACCCAAGGTGTGATCGCGGCAGTACGTGCAATGCTGGATTCGGGCCAGATACCGATGGCGGAACATGGCAAGCAATGTGAGTGCTGCTCTCTGAGGAATGCCTGCTTGCCGGATGCGGGGCAGGTCAAGGACATCGGGTTGTTCGAGCCGTTGGAGGACAATGCATGCATCAGCTTTTGAACACGCTCTATGTGATGACCCAGGGGGCGTATTTGCATTTGGAGCGGGAAACGCTGAAGCTGGAGGTGGAACGACAGACGAAGTTGCGTGTGCCAATGCATCACATTGGCAGCATCGTGCTTTTCGGCAATGTGATGGTCAGCCCATTCGCCCTTCACCGTTGCGCAGATGATGGTCGTTCGGTGGTCTTTCTCTCTGAGCACGGGCGCTTCAAGGCGAGGTTGGAGGGGCCGCAGTCGGGAAATGTGCTGCTCCGGCGCGCCCAACACCGATTACTGGACGATCGATTGCAAGCTTTGTGCTTGATGCGCGCTGTGGTGGCAGGGAAGTTGCAGAATAGTCGGATGGTATTATTGCGTGGCGCTCGTGAGGCAAAATCAGACAACGATAAGGAAGGGCTGAAGCAAGCGGCGGCGATGCTGGCGGCTTCATTGCGTGCTTTAGCGCGAGCTACCGATGCTGAAGAGGTTCGCGGCATTGAGGGGCAGGCTGCTCGTGTGTATTTTGAAGCATTCAATCACATGTTGCGTTTCCATCGCGACGCTTTTGCGATGCATGAACGCTCCAGGCGCCCCCCAAAAGACAGGATCAATGCATTGCTCTCCTTTGTGTATTCCCTGCTGACGAATGAGTGTGTATCGGCAGTGGAGGCAGCTGGCCTTGATCCGCAAGTGGGGTTTCTACATGTGTTGCGACCGGGCCGCCCGGCTATGGCACTGGATTTGATGGAGGAATTCCGTTCGATATTAGCCGATCGACTTGTTCTTACATTGGTCAATCGCCAGCAGATTTGTCCGGATGACTTTATTGAACGGCCTGGCGGAGCAG
>JALSZZ010000164.1:0-2103 GCA_027075825.1 Mariprofundaceae bacterium
CATATATGCTGATCATGTTTACCGATAATATCATGGTCTATGCATCATTTTTTTTTTTTTTTTAGTATTTGATTATAGGTATAGCCTATGGGGCTCTCAATTATGAGAAAAAGGTTGCTATCCGTTGAAAGGGGTTGTTCCTGCAGTTTCTGTGATTATGCCTTTGTATAATAAAGAAAAAGAAGTAAGTAGAGCTATATGCTCTGTATTAAGTCAAACATACAGAAACTTTGAACTTATCATTGTAAATGATGGTTCTACAGACAAGAGTCTCGATATTGTTGAATCTTTCCAAGATCCAAGAATACGAGTGATCAATCAGCAAAATCAAGGGGTGGCATCAGCTAGGAATAGAGGTATATCAGAGGCAGTTGCAGAAGTGGTGGCGTTTTTGGATGCTGATGACGAATGGCAGCCCGAATTTCTTTCGGTGATTATTGATTTGAAAAGGCGTTTTTCGGAAGCAAAAGTGTATGGTACGGGTTACTGGATTGAGAGTGTTGATGGATTTAGGCGGAAGAACATAATCAAGGGTTTGCCAAAAGGCTTTGATAAAGGACTTATTGATAATTATTTTCAAGTTGCAGTCATTTCTGACCCACCATTATGGTCCTCGGCAGTTGCTGTAGATAAAAGAGCTATAGAGGAGGTTGGTGGATTCCCAGAGGGGATCGTTGCTGGAGAAGATTTATTAACATGGGCGAGGTTGGCAGCTCGATATCGGATAGGCTATTATGCCTCACCTCAAGCAACATACTATAAGCCATCTATCAATGAACGGCCATGTCGGTGTCCGTTGGTTCCTGATTCGGTCGGTGACGCTCTTCGGGACCTTCTAAAATCTATAAAAAATACTGATAATGTAAATAACCTAAAACATTATATAGGGCTTTGGCATACAATGCGAGTAGTTCTTTGGTTGAAGATGGACCATCGTTTCCAGGCGATTCCTGAGATTTTTAAGGCCTTATACTTTGCGAAAAATAAATACAAGCTGTTTATTTTGATGGCCATTGCGTTTCTGCCTTTCAAAACAAGCTGGGTGATAAACTTTAGGAGAAAAAGAATCTAAATGATTGGGCCTCCTTCTTTGAAGCGTTTGTTACGTTCTTTTCTTTCACAGCATCCTTCCCTCTTTTCTAAGGTATATCGAATGGTACCGAAATATCAGGGCACTATAGTAGGAAGGGAAACTGATATTGTTATTGAGGGGTATCCGAGGTCAGCGAATACTTATGCTGTTGCGTCTTTTCTTTATGCTCAAGGAAAGAAGAATAAACAGATAAAAGTTGCTCGACACCAGCATTCACCCGCCCAAGTTCTCTATGCAGTAAATCGAGGGATTCCATGTATCGTATTAATCAGAAATCCATATGACGCAATTTTATCGTACATCATTCGGGAAGAAACATTAAATATTTCTGAAGCAATTAACCGTTATAATGAGTTTTATGGGCCACTGGAAAAGTTGCGTAACAGGTTTGTTGTTGCAGACTTTGAGCAAGTTATAAATGAGTTTCCTTCCATCATTGACCGAGTTAATAGAAAATACCAGAGTAATTTTAGCTCCTACCAGAAAACAGTATATAGTGAGCAATGTATTAAGAAGATTATTGATGAAATGGAAAAGAGGGATGCTGGAGATAATAATTTAAGGTGGACGCATGTTGCAAGACCAACTGAGCAGCGCAATTCTCTAAAACGATTGCGGCGGAAGGAATTGGATGCTTACAAAGATTCGTTAGCCAGTGCTCATGCTTTGTATAAGAGCTTTTTGTGAAGTTGATTTTGTTACACAATTTTTATGGTTCGGAAGCTCCTAGCGGGGAAAACACGGTATATGAGGCCGAACGAGACTTATTGCATAGCGGAGGGCATGAGATTATCGAATGGACGCGGCATAGTGATAATGTTCGTAGTTCGAGTACAGGAGCTATTCGGGCGGCTGCAAGCGTGTCATGGAATGTATTTTCATATCGTGCTATCAGGAAGCTGATTCAGAAGGAAACACCGGATGTAATGCATGTGCATAATTCTTTTCCGCTGATTTCGCCAGCGGTTTTTCATGCAGCCAAAGGCACCGGTACAGCCACTGTGCTGACA
>JALSZZ010000164.1:2113-3004 GCA_027075825.1 Mariprofundaceae bacterium
TGACACTGCATAATTACCGTTTATTTTGCGCGGCTGCGATTCCTATGCGGGATGGAAGTCATTGTACTGAGTGTCTTGATCAGAAGAGCATAGCGCCTGCACTGAAATATGGTTGCTATAGGAAAAGCCGGTTTGCTACGCTTCCCTTGGCTATGTCTATTGCATTGCATCGCCGGATTAAGACTTGGGAGCGGCATGTTGATGCGTTTATTGCGTTAACGGAATTCCAGCGTGATCTTGTTATTAAAGCAGGCTTGCCGTCGGAAAAAGTTCATGTTAAAGCACATTTTTATGAGTTGCCACCAGAGCCATGCCCTTGGTCAGATCGGGAAAATAAATGTGTGTTTATTGGTCGGTTGAGTGAAGAGAAGGGCGTTCATGTCTTGCTCAATGCGTGGAGTCGCTGGGGGCATAATGCACCATGTCTTGAAATTATTGGTGATGGGCCGGACAGGTCGGTGCTAGAAGCCAAAGTGCGTGAGTATGCCCTTGAGGATAAGATTCGTTTTCTGGGCCAGTTGCCTTTTAAGGAGGCTCAGAAGCTGTTGGGGACAGCCCAGATGTTAATTTTGCCCTCCCTTTGTTTCGAAGGATTTCCTATGGTAATTCGGGAGGCATTTGCCCTTGGTGTTCCAGTAGCTGCGTCGCGACTGGGAGCCATGCCTTGTCTTATCGACTCTGCCAATGGCTGGTTGTTTGGGCCGGGTGATGCAGAGAGCTTGGTTGATGCCATTTGCTCAGACTGGGAATATAAAAAAATACTTGCTACTAAAGCAGAGGCAGCACGAAAGGAATTCGAGGATAAATACACGAGTGATGCAAGTTATCGAGAGCTTATGGATATTTATCAACAGGCACTTCTGTATCGCCGTGAAAGTTTTTTAGCGAATT
>JALSZZ010000165.1 GCA_027075825.1 Mariprofundaceae bacterium
AGGTTAGGGGGAAACAGCCTCGCCGACCGACACTTTTGATCTCGCCCAGGGCGCGACAGGCAGGGATTTCCGCCAGGGCAACGCGCAGCGCCCTGGCAAACGCGTCATCTGCCATCGGTAACAGCGTTGCTGCCTCTGCGGCATCCACTGCCCACACCAGCGATAAACGGCCATCGGCCATGGGTAACAAAGCCAGCGGCCCGCTGCGCCGGAAACACTCCCAGGCCGTATCCTGATGCGGGCGGGAAAAGCGCACGCTGGCCACAATGGCAAAGCGATTATGTGGCCAGCCGCGTGTACAAATGCCACTCATACGCCGGATCTGACTGTGCGTGCCATCGGCAGCCAGCAACAAACGGGCACGCAGCCGGTGCGATTGTTGCTCATACTGAAAACGCAACTCAACGCCATGATCATCCATGCTCATATCGGTAATGCGTGCCGGACAATAGCAGCAATCGTTCAGTTGTCGCCACATGGGGGCGAGAATATGCGGCATTTCCGCCACATGGCCCAGCGCGTCGCTGTGTATTTCATAATGATGCAGGGAGACGGTTGGCTGATTACCCGCATCAGCGACGCGAATATGGCGAATATGACCGACACCTTGCGCTGCAATATCCGACCACACGCCAAGCGAATCGAGGAGCTGACAACTGCCTGCTGATAATGCGATCACCCGCTCCGGTGAACGCGAAGTCAGTTCAGGAGGCCGCTGCTCCAGCAAAGCGACACGCCAGCCATGATGACGCAGCGCCAGCGCCGCTGCCATGCCCACAGCCCCGGCGCCGACGATGATGGCATCTGCCTCGCTGAACGTCTGCGTCATTTTTCCTCATCCGCTGACGGCTGACGCAGCAGGCGCAAAAACTCACGATGCAGCCGGGCATTGGCACACAAGACATCACCCTTGTCCAGATCAACGGCGCGGCCATCAATACTGCTGACAATACCGCCAGCTTCCTGCACCAGCAGTATGCCAGCGGCAATATCCCAGGCGCACAGACCGCCTTCCCAATAGGCATCCAGCCGTCCGGCGGCAACATAGGCAAGATCCAGCGCGGCTGAACCGGCGCGCCGGTAGCCTTCCGTATGCCGCATGCAACGATCCATGCGTTGCTGAAAACTGTCGATCTGTTCCTTGCGACGATACGGTGGCAGTCCGGAAGCGAAAATCGCATGTTCCGTGCGTTCAACAGCAGTGACGCGCAAACGCCGACGGTTCAGAAACGCACCATTGCCGCGTTTGGCTTCAAATACATCATTTTTAACAGGGTCATGCACCACAGCCAGCAATGGTCGCCCGTTTTCCCAGGCGGCAATGGATACGGCAAAATGCGGAAACCCGTGGATAAAATTGGTGGTGCCATCCAGCGGATCAATATACCATTGAATATCAGCCTGTGGATTGGTACTGCCGGATTCTTCCGCCACAAAGCCATGAGCAGGGTAATGCCGCTGAAGTTCGCGCAGGATAATCTGCTCGGCCTTCTCGTCGATGTCGGTCACGAAATCACGATCCTTTTTTTCATGCACCCTGAGGTTGGCCCCTTCTTCAAAGGCCCGTGCAATCAGATCTCCGGCCTTGCGTGCAGCGCGCACAGCAACATAAAGCATAGTCTCACCTTGTCCAAAACCGCTGCGCCGGTAGTGATGCGTACAGGGCAGCAGTCTCTGTCTGTTGGATTCAGCCGCCAATGGTACTCGCAGGCAAGAGGAAACTCAAAAGTCAGGGCGATTTCCCCGCAATTTTTGATGAAGTGTTGGTTGCCAACCCTTCTTCTGTCACTATATTGCGGCCCGCTTTGAGGTGCCTGATGGCTGAATAGCCAAAAGGTTAAACGGGAAGTCCGGTGCGTTTGTTGGCGAGCAAATCCGGCGCAGCCCCCGCTACTGTAAGCCTGACAATGTTATTGGCGATCTGTTCACCTGCCTGTTTTCGCATGCAGCGTTGAAGCGCTCCTTTTACCCTGCAGAGCGAAAACTGATGTATATGAACAGATACACCACTGGGAAACCGGGAAGGGATCAATAACAGCGGATGAAGGTAAGCCAGGAGACCGGCCCAAAGCGCGAAACCTGCGGGTTTCAAACGGATGAGTCCCGGTGGGAGGCTGGCCGCATGTGTTTTCTGCAATGGTTCATATTTGCGCGAGCAACCATGCCGCTGGTTCCCCTGAACTTGTCCTCACAACGCATTGCACGGTGGGTGCAGGAACAGGAAGTATGAAACGCAATATCTTCGTTGCCCTGGCAACAACATTATTCACAACGCCACTACAGGCATCAGAACAATTACCTGAAATGGTCATTACGGCTGACAGAATTGCTCAGGATGAAGCAACAGTCAGCGCCGATACCAGCGTCATCACCCGGCAGGAGATCGAACAATCCCAGGCCACATCGGTGGCGGATGTGCTGCGCTCTCAGGCGGGCATCCATGTGGTGTCATCCGGTGGTGCTGGCAAAGCCACTTCGGTTTTTTTGCGCGGTGGCAACAGCGGCCATACACTGGTATTGATTGATGGCGTGCGCGTTGGCTCAGCGACGCTGGGCAGTTTTGACTGGGCCAACCTTTCAACAGCCGGTATTGAACGCATTGAAATTGTGCGCGGTGCGCAATCATCTTTATACGGCGCTGATGCCATGGCTGGCGTGATTCAGATTTTCACCCGGAAAGCCACTGAAGGCACAAAGGTTCATGTGTCGGGAGAGGCAGGCGCTTACGGCACGTCTTCCGGGCGTATGAGCATTACAGGAAAAACGGATACCAATATCGGCTATGCCCTGACAGTCAATGGTTTGCGTACAGACAGTGTGTCTGCTGCGGCCAGTGGTAAGGAAGCAGACCCGTATCGCCAGGCAACCCTTTCCGGACAGCTCACATTGCCCGTAGGTGATGGCGAACTGGCGTTGGTGACACGCAATGTCGATGGCACGACCAGCCTGGACGGTTTTGGACTGACCGGCCCGGTGGATGCGCTGAACTACAGCAG
>JALSZZ010000166.1 GCA_027075825.1 Mariprofundaceae bacterium
CTCCACATCCAGCCGATCGTTAAATGATGCGGATTGCAGATAGCGAATATTCACCCCTGTCACGGCAAACTGGATACCTGCCGTTTGTTCCAGTTGATCCAGTTCAATGCCGCAGTCACGCAGGCATTCCGTGCGCGCCCGCTCCATGAACTTGAGGTAGTTGGCATAATACACCCGCCCCCCGTGATCGGTATCCTCGTAATAGACACGAAGATCATAACAATGCACGAGATGGCTCATGAGCGGGTTTCCTCTGTCGAATAACAATGAATTTCAAGGGCATCATCAGTGGCATCCACCTGCGCCCGTCCACCCTTGCGCAACTCACCAAAGAGAATGGCATCGGCCAGTGGTTTCTTGACTTTCTGCTGAATCAAACGTCCCATCGGACGCGCGCCCATCAGCGCATCATAGCCATGAACAGCCAGCCATTGACGAGCCGCAGCAGAAACATCCAGTTCGACCTTCTTCTCCATCAGTTGCACTTCCAGTTCTGCCAGGAATTTATTGACGACATGAACGATGGTCTCCTGCGACAATGGCGAGAACGGAATAATACCATCCAGCCGGTTACGAAATTCAGGCGTGAACAGGCGTTTGATCGCATCCTCATCAGCGCCCTGACGGCTCTGGGTGGTAAAGCCGTAACTGCTCTTCTGCATTTCAAAGGCACCGGCATTGCTGGTCATAATAATAATCACATGCTGGAAATTCGCGGTACGACCGTTATTATCAGTCAGCTCACCGTGATCCATCACCTGCAACAGGATATTGAAAATATCAGGATGTGCCTTCTCGATTTCATCAAGTAACAATACCGCATGCGGATGTTTGGCAATCGCCTCTGTCAGCAGGCCGCCCTGCTCAAAACCAACATAACCCGGTGGCGAGCCAATCAGCCGTGAAACAGCATGTGCTTCCATGTATTCGGACATATCAAAATGGATCAGCTCAATGCCGGAAATACGCGCCAGTTGTCGCGCCACTTCGGTTTTGCCCACTCCTGTCGGGCCGGTGAACAAAAAGCTGCCGATGGGTTTTCCTGGTTGCGACAAACCAGCCCGGGACAGCTTGATATGTGCAGCCAGTTGTTCAATCGGCTCATCCTGGCCAAACACCGACAGTTTAAGATCACGTTCCAGCGATTCCAGCACCTTACGGTCCGAACTGGAGACCTGGCGAGCGGGAATACGGGCAATGGCGGAAATACTTTTTTCAATATCGCGCAGGGATAATTGCTTGCGTGGCCGTTTGGCCAGGCGCATCGCAGCACCAGCTTCATCCAGCACATCAATCGCCGAATCCGGCAAAAAACGCCCGTGAATATGGCGCTTGCTGAGTTTCACCGTGGTTGCCAGCAGCGAATCCGGGTATTTGACCTCATGATGCGCTTCCAGCCCCGGCACCACGCCGCGCAAAATACAAACGCTTTCCTCTTCGCTAGGTTCTGCCACATCCACTTTCTGGAAGCGTCGGGAAAGCGCCGCCTCACGCTCAAACAACTGACGATACTCCTGATAAGTGGTCGCTCCAATGCAGCGCAACTCGCCATTGCTCAGCGCTGGCTTGAGCAGATTGGAAGCATCCATCGAGCCGCCGGAGACAGCTCCAGCACCAATCATGGTATGGATTTCATCGACAAACAGAATAATATCAGGGTCTTCGCGGATGACTTTGAGTACCGCCTTCAGTCGCTCTTCAAAATCACCACGGTATTTGGTGCCCGCCAGCAAGGCGGCCAGATCCAGCGTGTACATATGTGCTGACAACAACGGCGCGGGCACTTCACCGGCAACAATGCGTTGCGCCAATCCTTCCACAATCGCCGTCTTGCCAACGCCCGCCTCGCCTACCAGCAAAGGGTTGTTTTTACGTCGGCGGCAAAGAATATGCATGCAGCGTTCAAGCTCCTGAGCGCGCCCGACTAACGGATCAAGCTTGCCTTGCAAGGCTCGCTTGTTCAGATCAATGCAATATTTTTCCAGTGGCGATTGCTGTTGCTTGCGCTCCATATGGATGGAGGCTGTCGCATCAAGAGAGGCATCGTCATCCGCTTCTTCAACGCCACGGTGTTCATCAATGTAGCGCGACATCGTCGTCACCACAGCCAGACGGGAAATGCCCGCACGTTCCATCATATACAGTGCGTGAGAATCTTTTTCCGAAAAGATGGAGACCAGCACATGCGCACCTGTCACCTCATCACGGCCTGATGCCTGCACATGCATCACAGCGCGCTGGATCACCCGTTGCAAACCGGCGCTGGCGGTGGTTTCACCCTCCCGCTCTTCCGGCAGGGTATGCGCATGCTCAAAAAGAAAGGCATCCAACTCCTGCTGCAAGGCCAGTATATCTACCTGTAAATGCGTCAGTACTCGCTGCACATCTTCATTTTCCAGCAGACCACGCAACAGGTGTTCAATGGTTACAAACACATCCCGCTGTTCATGCGCACGACGAAACACCTCGTTCAGTGTGCGTTCCAATGCATCATTCAATACGCTCACTGTCCTCTCCTTTGATCAGCTTTCATCATGTTGCTCATACATGCAGCACAATGGATGACCGTGTTTACGGCAATGTGCCTCAACCTGAATTACCTTGCTTTCGGCAATATCCTTGGGGTAAATTCCGCAAATAGCCGATCCTTTGCGATGAATATCCATCATCAGCCGCTGCGCTGTTTCTTCGGAATGATAGAAGAAATCCATCAACACCTGAACCACAAAGTCCATCGGTGTATAATCATCATTCAGTATAATAACCCTGAACATGGGAGGCTTTTTAAGTTTCGGCTTTTCTGTTTGCCTTACGGTGTGCACAACAATTGAAGACATGTAACGAAGTGTAGTGCGAACAAATAAAAGTGCGAGTTTTTGTGTTTCGAACAAGGGGGAATATGTGAATTTACAATGTGTTTTGTGGGATGTTGATGGTACGCTGGCCGACACCGAACGGGATGGTCACCGCCTTGCGTTTAACATGG
>JALSZZ010000167.1 GCA_027075825.1 Mariprofundaceae bacterium
TGACAGCGCCGACGGCCGAGACGCACCAGTACCTGGAGCCGACGATTGATGTGTTGGGTTGGAGGCGGAACGTGGCCATCACGGCCCTTCATGATGCGGTGATGGACTCGTTGGCGGATCTCAAGCTGCCGCATGGATATAGCATTCATGACGAGGGCGAATACAAACAGCTGCATGAAGCGGGGCAACGCTTGCTGAAGGTCTTTGGCCTGGGCCTGGTGCTTCTGTATTTGATGCTGGTGGTGACCTTCCGTTCCTTCCTGGATCCGTTTGCCATCTTGGCCTGTCTTCCCCTGGCATTGATTGGCGCCGCATTCGGACTGCTTTTGGGAGGCAAGTTTCTTTCCATGCCGGCCCAGATGGGGCTGATCCTGTTGATGGGCATTGTCGTGAACAACGGCATCCTGCTGGTGGATTTCGCGAAACAGGCCCTGCAGGAAGGGATGTCGCTGCGTCAGGCGGTTCTTGATTCCGTGGTCAAGCGGACGCGCCCAATCCTGATGACTGCGACGGCGTCCGCGGTTGGCATGATTCCGCTGGCCATGGAATGGGCGGTGGGAATCGAGCGCCTGTCGCCCCTGGCGTTCGTGGCCATCGGCGGTCTCATCGCTGGCACGTTCCTGACCTTGTTGGTCGTGCCGGTTCTGTTCTATTCCATTGAATCCATGCGCCAGCGGTGGAGGGGGTAGGCATTGCAGGAAACGTCGTTCATGCTGTTGATGGTGGGGCTGCTTTCCATCGTCAACCCCTTGGGGGCATTGCCCATCTTTCTGTCCATGACCGGGAGGGACCCGGTTGCGGATACCCGCATCGTCAATCGCGCGACCATGGCTGTTGCGCTCATTCTGCTGCTTTCTGCATGGACGGGCGAAGCATTGCTCGGGTTTTTCGGCATCACCATTGATGCCTTCCGGGTCGGCGGCGGATTGCTGATTCTGCTGATGGGCATCACGATGCTGCATGGTCGGCAAAGCCATGTGCAGCATCATCCCGATGAGGCGGAAGCCGTCAGGGAAAAGGAGGACATCTCGGTCGTGCCATTGGCCATACCGTTGATGGCTGGCCCGGGAGCGATCAGCCTGGTCATTCTCGACGCAAACAGGGTTCATTCATTGGGTGGAGAAGTGTCGCTGGCCCTGGCCATCCTTGCGGTTGCCGCCATTGTTTGGGTTGTGTTGATGCTGGCTGGAAGGATTCGTTCCATGTTGGGCGTGATCGGGCTGAACATCGTAACCCGCATCATGGGGCTGATCCTAGTGGCAATCGGGGTGCAGTTCATCGCCGATGGTGGCAGGAACCTGTTTCCAGGGCTGGCGTAGCGGAGCCGTGAGGAGCCGAATCAGCGGTTTGCCGAGTGCAATAAGGGGCCGCGCTTCCGCGCAGCCCCTTTTGAGCCCATTGGCCTTTCTGACTGGTGGAGCCGAGCGGGATCGAACCGCTGACCTTCACATTGCGAATGTGATTAAAACGCGTTGTTTTATATACGTTTTCTCACTTGACATAGAGCTAAATCATTGTTATATAAGGGAAAAGATTTTATTTAGTGTTACATGATATTGACATTATATATCCGCTTTTCTACTATCCGCATACCAAATACATACCAAATCGGGTGGCAAAATGGCTGTTGTGAAGCGGAAGGGGAAGGCGAAAACAACTTATCGTGTCATGGTGTATAGCAATGGTCGCTGTGTTCATTCCAAGACGTTCGACAAGGCAAGTGATGCGCGAGCTTACGATGCGGAGTGTCGGGTGAAGTTGCAGCGGGGCGAGCGCCTAGGCTCTAGCGATTCTGTTATGCTGTATGACGCTATGGATCGCTACTTGCGCGAAGTCACGCCGCGCAAAAAAAGGAATGGAGGTCGTGATGAGTCAAAGGCAAAGCGTGTAAAGTCTTATCTTTCCAATATGAAGATCGTAGATGTAACTGTTAGTGATGTTCAGTCCTTAATTAATACCCTTACAGATAATTACGCTCCTTCTTATGTATGCACGATCACAAGCTTTCTATCTGCTGTTTTCGAAGAGTCTAAAAGGTGGGGTTACTGTGACGTTAATCCCGTGCGCGAGTGTAAGAAGCCATCATTGAGAGGGAGTGAGCGTGATCGCAGGTTCGTTAGTGATGAAGAAGAAAGGATTTTCAAAGAGCTAGCGAAGAATCGCAACCTACGTGATTATGTTGTCCTTGCAGTCGAGACAAGCATCCGCCGGCGTGAGCTGTGGTCGCTGCTCTGGTCTGATATAAATTTCGATGGTGGATATATCAAGCTCCGCGCAGAAGAAACAAAGAACGGCGAAAGCCGCGTTGTTCCCATGTCTGAAAATGTAGATCGCGTGCTTCGTGATCGCTACACTGTCAGCAAGCATAAACGTGTGTTTTCATGTTGGTCTGCGCCCGACGCGATCACGAAAGCGTGGGAGCGGGTATGCGAGCGCGCAGGCGTTGTTGATTTTCATGTTCACGATATTCGTCACGAAGCTGTTTCGCGTCTCTCTAATGTGTTCTCGTTGCTTGAATTGTCAATGATTGTTGGTCATCGGGATATTCGTATGACTCGCCGCTACTACCACCCTCGTCCCGAAGAGTTGGTAGCAAAGCTAAGGAAGAAAAAGGGGAGCTAAAGCTCCCCTTCCTCGATGCGTCGCTGCTTGTTCCACCGCGCCCGCTGTAGCATCAAGTCTAGATAGTTATACTGCTGCTTGCGTATATCGTCAAGTTCAGCACGTTCTACTTTTGCTGCTTCGCTATGCGCGTTCACGATAGCTCGCGCTATTAGCGCAGCTGTGCTGTCACTTAATGGTTGCATTTCGTCAAGCCGCATCTCACATCTCCATATCCATAGACATGTCTTGCGCTTGCTCGTGTGCTTGCTTGATTTCTTTGAACGTGTCTGAGTGTGATAGTGTATCTTTTAGTTCATAGGCAAACGTTTCGCGCTCTCTATCAGTCATATCGATCTTGTCAAAACCGTATTTTTTCA